>JANQET010000042.1 GCA_028278265.1 Myxococcota bacterium | reverse complement strand
GTCGATGCCTGTCACAGCGGCGTGCTGATCTCCAACAAAGGGGGACGCCGGGTGCCCGGATTTGATATTCGCATCGCCGATTCCCTGGCCTCGGACGGGTATGCCATCCTGACCTCGTCTGCTGACGACGAGTTGAGCCAGGAATCCGAGGAGATTCGCGGATCGTTCTTCACCCACTACCTGGTATCGGCCCTGCGCGGGGCCGCCGACCAATCCGGTGACGGCGGGGTGACCCTCAGCGAGGCCTATCAATACGCCTATGCCCAGACGGTCGCCCGTACCAGTCGCACCGTGGCCGGCGGGCAGCATCCGATGTACGACTTCAACCTGTCGGGCAAGGGGGATGTGATCCTGACCCGCATCCAGCACAAAGGATCAGGGGTCAGTCTGAAGGTACCGCTTCACGGCCGGTTGCTGATCATGGACGGGGGACGGGAACACCTGGTCGCCGAAATCAACGCCCGCCCCACCAAGCGGGTGGTCCTGGGGCTTCGCCCGGGTCGATACTGGGCCTACATCCTCGGTGATCAGACCCAGCAATCCCGTTTCGAGGTGCGCGCCAAGGGGTTGACCCGAGTCGATCCCCCGGCCTTTGAAACGATTGAGCTCGAGCAAGGGGTGCCCAAAGGGGGACTGTTCAAACCCCGCTCCCGCCACAGTGTCGGCGGCGCTTTCCTGCTGAGGCGCTGGCCGCTCACCGGCGGTGATGTTTCCTATGGCGGTGCCCTGCACTACCGCATCGACCACCTGCTGCCCCTCCACCTCAGCCCGGCCCTGCGCCTAATGTCCACCTCGGCGCCGGATGTGGCCAGCTCGACGGGATATGTGGAGATGTCGGCCCAGCTCGGGCTCGGGTGGTGGATCGATCTGCACACGGTGATCCTGCGCATCGAAGCCTTGGTCGGCTATGAGCATCTGTTCCAGCGCCCGGATCAAGATCGGCTTCGGCACAGCGCCGGTTATACCTACACCGGCCTGCTCAGCACCCAGATTCCCCTCGGCTCGGTCTTCAGTTTCACCCTGACCGGCGGAATCGGCGGCCGGGGGTTCGAACTGCTGAGGAGAGATTGGGTGCACCGGCTGGACTGGCAGGCCCTGGCCGGCGTGGGCATCGTTTTTCAAAATTTTTAGCCCTCGACTTCGTCTAATCAGCTAATTCCAATGCCGGACCGTGCTGGATCTTTCGGACCGGGAATGTCATAGTGGGCTATGATGAATGGCTTATTTTCTAGAATTAATGGCTATCTCGCAATCGCACTGTACACCATCGGCTGTGCCCCGGGAATCGATGACTCCTATTACGGCACCCTCAAGCTGGGAGATGCCTGCTCATTTGATCTCGAATGTGAAGAGCCCCTGACGTGCCTCGACGGGACATGTGTGTCGGTCGGCGATTTCCCCCGGCAATGGGGTTCTGACGTGACGGACGTGGCCTATGGCATTGCCGTCGATCAGGCGGACAATCTCTTTATTGCCGGTTCGACCGACGGCAGCTTGGGCAGTGGAATCAATCTGGGTGAAGCCGACGCGTTTCTGACCAAAATCTCCCCGGATGGAACGATTCTCTGGCATGAGCAATTCGGCGGCCCGGGTATCGACGGTGCCGGAGTAGTTGATATCGGGCAATCAGGACATATCTACGTCGGCGGCGTGATCACCGATGGACCGCTCAATTCCTTCCTGGCCAAGTACACCCCTAGCCGGGAACAACTCTGGATCAGGTATTGGGGCAAGGCCCAGTACAATCGCACCGTCTCGTTGGCCATCGATCAAGATGAAAATATTTACCTTGCGGGCTGCGCGGGATGTCCCAATGTGAGCATCAACACCATCTATCCCAAGGAGACGTCCGACTCGGAGGCGTACCTGCTCAAATACTCACCCAACGGGGAGCTGCTCTGGGAACAAACCTGGGGCTACCACGATGACGATCGGGCGTCGGAGGTCCGCATCGACCAGCAGCAGAATGCCGTGGTCAGTGGGGTCTATGGCATGAACGTCTCCAAGACGACCGGACGTGGACCCCGTTGGAACAGCTTTATCGCCAAGTTTTCCCCAGCGGGCGCAGAGCTGCTCTACGAGGAGTGGAAAGAGACCGCGGCGCAACAGAACAACGCCGCCCGATCAGTGGCAATCAGCAATACCGGAGACATCTTCACCGTCAGCTCCATTGGCGATGAGGTTACCGGCAACACGGTATTGATTCGATGGAGCGCGGATGGACAAACGACTCGATCGGAGATCTTCGGCGGGTTTTGGCTGGAATGGCCTTTTGATCTATTGATCACCAATGATCAACGGGTGGTGTTTACCGGCTCCTCGGGCAGCCATTTGGGAGGCCAGACCAACCAGGGATTGGCCGACGCGTACCTGGTCGAATACACCACCGATCTCCAGTATCAGGGCGTGCAAATGTGGGGCACCACCGCATGGGACAATGCCTTCAGTATGGTGGAGAACTCTCTCGGCGAGCTCTTTTTTACCGGCAATACATTGGGAAAATTGGCCGATACTGCCAATCAAGGGGGATTTGACGCATTCGTGTTTCAAATTCCCTAAATAATTAAACCCTTTCGCTTTACATTTTCACATCTTCCCTTTGCAAATCGATGGCACCGCGGTAATGTAAATTACCAATTAAATTCAGAGCAACCCTGAGCGCGGTCATTGCCTACCGCCGACGAACAAGAAAGGACGCACAATGAAACTGCACATTGAGCACCAAGAGTCTTATTCCAGGGGCGAACTACTGTTGAGAAGCTTTTTTGGGTTCATTTACATTATGCTGCCCCACATGGTCGTGATGTGGATCATCGGAATCTGGGCCTCAATCCTGGCGTTCATTGCATTTTGGGTCATTCTCTTCACCGGTCGTTACCCGGAGAGCTGGTTCGAGTTCCAGGTCAAATTCCAAAGCTGGGGATTGCGCCTCAATGCCACCCTCTACAACCTGGTGGACGGGTATCCCGCCTTTGGTGTCAACGGCACCAGCGACCGGGTCAAGTTCGAGGTGCCCTACCCGGAATCCCTCGGTCGGGGTCACCTGCTGCTCAAGACGTTTTTCGGTGGGCTCTACTGCGCCCTACCCCACGTCTTTGTCTGGTACTTCCGCATGATCGCCACGGGATTTTTGAGCTTTCTCGCCTGGTGGGCCGTGCTGTTCACCGGCAGCTACCCGGCCGGTTGGCACGAGTTCAACGTCGGCTCCCTGCGCTGGATCACTCGGGTCGGTCTCTATCTCAACAACATGACCGATGACTATCCTCCATTTTCGGGCAAGGAACTCTAAATAGATGCCCCAAGAGCAATTTCACCCCCTCCCCCAACCGGAGGACATCCCCACTCGAGAACGGGAGGATGCGATGGGGGCGTACCTGATGATGTTCGCCGCCTGGGGGGCCGGCCTCCCCTTGCCGCTGATCAACGTGCTGGCGGCGATCATCTACTACTACGTCAACCGCAATAAGGGTCGCTTCGTGCTTTTTCACGCCTCCCAATCCCTCTGGTCCCAGGTCGTGGTCGGCCTGATCAACGCCGGTGTGATGTTCGGTGTGGTCCGTATTATCTTCTGGGAGCGGGATGTCACCCGCGAATTCATCGCCTATGTCATCGTCGCCGCGGTGGTCAACCTGGCCTATTTCGTGTTTAGTATCATCGGCGCCGTGAGGGCGCGTCAGGGTCGGTTTTTCTACTTCTGGTTCTTCGGCAAGTTGGCGTACCGGCAGGCCTACCTGGTGCGGGATTCAGCAGAGACAAAGGGCCCGGTCAACCTGCCCCCGAGCAACAGCTAGAGGCGCCGATGGGTCGTTCGATTTTCAAAGAGCTGGTGGTGATCATCGCCATTCCGGTAGCAATTTGGTGTGGGATTGTCTACTTCGATCTCACCCCGGACGAGTCCAACTTCACCCTGTCGATTGAAAAGGAGGAGCGGCTCGGCGAGTTGATGACGCAGCAGCTCCTGATCGAACATCCGGAGATCAACACCCCCACTCTGGACACCGCATTGGCGACCATCACCGACCGACTGCTCACCCCGCTCAAAGAGAGTGAGTATCGCTATCAAATCCTGGTTGTCGATCACCAGATCGTCAACGCCTTTGCCCTGCCCGGGGGGCACGTGGTCATCTGCCAAGGGCTGGTCGAGATGATCGAGTCCCCCGAGGAGCTGGCCGCAGTCATCGCCCATGAGATCGGTCACGTGGAACAGCGCCACATCGTCAAAAAGCTGGTCAAAACCCTGGGCTTGGAGATCCTCGCCGGTGCACTGACCGGGGGGGACCCACTGCTGATCAGCGAGTTGATGAAGAGCGCCGCCTCGATGGTGTTCGACCGCGCCCAGGAGCGGGAGGCCGATCAATTCGCCCTCGATCACTTGTTGAAATCCAAGATCAATCCCCGGGTCATCGCCGGTTTCTTTCGCAAGATTCAGCAAAAGAGCACCGCCCTGGACCAGAAGTTGGCGATCGTCAGCCACCACCCGGACCTCCCCTCGCGCATCCGCGCCGCCTTGCAGTACAAAATTCCCCGAGATACCCGGTTCGAACCCCTTGAAATCGACTGGCCGGCTGTCAAGGACTCCTTGCGGAAAAGAGACAAACCGGCGCAAAACGCACCCGACCCGATCCCTGACCAACCGGCGCCGTTTCGATAATCGCTTCACGCATCCCGACTGGACCGTTTTTGGGGTTTGTCGTATGTTCGAGTTGTTTGATCGGAATAGTATTCAATTGATGATTGACGTGACAGCCAACTGAATCTACCCAAGCAGTGTGACGACGACGAAAGAGAGGTGAACGAGAGATGGACCCAGTATTTCTAGCCCGACTTCAATTTGCTCTAACCGTCGGTTTTCATTTTATTTTTCCGCCCATTACGATCGGTATGGCGTGGTTGATTTTCTGGTTCATGACCCGATACAAAAAGACCGGTGATGAGATCTATGGCATCCAGGCCCGGTTCTGGTTGAAACTCTTTGCCATCACATTTGCAGTGGGGGTCGCTTCGGGTATCACCATGGAATTCCAGTTCGGCACCAATTGGGCCGAGTATTCCAGGTTTGTCGGTGATATTTTTGGTGCTCCGCTGGCCGCAGAGGGGATTTTGTCATTCTTTATGGAATCCACTTTCATGGGGGTTCTGCTCTTCGGCTGGAAACGGTTCTCCAAGAAAGTGCTCTGGGTCTCTTCCCTGCTGGTGGCGATCGGGTCCACCACCTCGGCCTTTTGGATCATTGCGGCCAACTCCTGGATGCAGACCCCAGCCGGTTACCACATTGTCAACGGCCGGGCCGAGCTGACCAGCTTTTTCGAGGCGGTGTTCAATCCCTCCACCATCCCCCGGTTCCTCCATGCTGTCGATGCCGCGTTGATCACCGGATCGTTTTTTATGCTCGGACTGAGCGCGCTCTACATCCTCAAAGGCAAGCATCTCGATTTTGCCAAGCGCTCGCTCAAGGTCTCCTTGATTGCCGCCTTTATCGCCATCGCAGCTCAGTTGCCCATCGGTCACATGCACGCGGTCCAGGTCGCCACGTACCAACCCACCGTGCTCGCCGCCTTCGAGGGGCTTTTCGAAACCCAGAAAAACGCACCGGCCCTGCTGTTCGGCATTCCCGACGAAGAGACCGGCACGGTCAAGGCGGCCATCGAGATTCCCAGCGGGCTCTCCATGCTGGTCAGCGGTGGTGATCCGAACCACGAGGTACAGGGCCTCAACGACTTTCCCCGGGACGAATGGCCCCCGTTGCTGATCACATTCTTCTCGTTCCATCTGATGTTCTACCTGGGCATGTACTTCATGGGATTCACCCTGCTCGGGCTATTTCTCCTCTGGCGAAAGAAGCTGTTTACCAGCAAGTTCTTTTTGAAGTTGGCCGTGATATCCCTGCCCCTGCCCATCATCACCAACGAGCTGGGGTGGATCGCCGCCGAGGTGGGCCGGCAGCCGTGGATCGTGTACCAGGTGCCGGGCATGCGCACCGCAGAGGCGGTCTCCATCACCGTGACCGCAGGTGAGATTCTCGCCTCGATCATCATGTTCTGCATTATCTACACGCTCCTCTTCTTCCTCTGGGTTTACCTGCTGCGGCGAGCACTCAAAAAAGGACCTGAAGAACTTCCCGGAACCCCGGCCCAAGAGGGGGTGGCATCATGACAACTCTTCAAGTGATTTGGTTCCTCTTGGTCGGTGTGTTGCTCACCGGATTCGCCATTTTGGACGGGTTTGATCTCGGCGTGGGGTTTTGGCATCTCGGCGCCAAAGGGGACAAGGAGCGCCGCACACTGCTCAACGCTGTCGGACCGGTCTGGGACGGCAACGAGGTGTGGCTGCTCACCGGCGGGGGGGCGCTGTTTGCCGCGTTTCCACCGGTCTATGCCTCGGTGTTCAGCGGTTTTTACCTGGCGATGATGCTGGTCCTGCTGGCCCTCATTTCCCGCGCCGTGTCTCTCGAGTTTCGCAGCAAGGAGGAATCGAAAACGTGGCGTTCGACCTGGGACACGGTGTTCTCTGTGGCCAGCATCACCGCGAGTCTGCTGTTCGGTGTGGCCCTCGGTAACATCTTGCGCGGAATCCCGCTGAACGGGGCCGGCGACTACACCGGGACATTTTTCGGCCTGCTCAATCCCTACGCGATCATGATCGGCGTGGTGGGCGTGGCCATGCTGGCCTTTCACGGGGCCAACTTCATCGCACTCAAGGCCCCCGGCGATCTGGGTGAACGGGCGAGAAGATGGGCGTCCATCGCCGGACCGATCTACCTGGCCCTATTTGTCGTAGCCTCCGTTGTCACCATCGTGAGCCAAAACCACCTGCTGGAAAACTTCGCTGCTGTACCCATACTATGGGCCATTCCCGTGCTCGCCCTCGCCTGCGTCGTGGCATCCCTATTGTTGAGCAAGAAGAATCAACTCAAAAAGGCATTCCTCTTATCGAGCCTTTCCATCGCCGGGATGATGGGCATTACCGGGGCGTCCCTCTTTCCAAGGCTCGTACCCGCCCTCGGGGCACTGGAGCTCAGTCTCACCGCAGCCAACTCCTCCTCGTCCGAGCTCACCCTGAAGACGATGCTGATTCTCACCATCATCGGCATGCCACTGGTCCTGGGCTACACCATCTGGGTCTACAAGGCCTTTGGCGGCAAAGTAGACATCAACAGCGAATCGAATCACTACTAGCCATACATTATTCGGGCTAGCCCCGGACTTCCCGGCACAGACCAACAGCTGACCGCATAAGATTGACTAGATGATGTGAAAGTAGAGGGCGAACCCTTGATTTGCCCACCCGGTATTGGGGAAGAGTTTGTCATAGTCGAGATTGATTTGGACAAAAGCGCCTCCGGGAATGACGTCATTGGTTTCAATCCACAACCAGCCCTCGGACAGCAGCTCGGCGTGAATATCAATGCGCCATTCCAAGTCATCCGGTCGCCTGGATTGCCCATACGATTCTGTTGCGGATTTGGAAAATGCTTTGATCGCCGCCTGGGGATCGTCGGAGGCAAAATCGATGGTCTGGGGAATCCATTCCGAGGCCAACTGAAACACGACGACCACGGTTCCGCTCGATGAGATCTCGGGAATCTCGTCGGTGAACAGATCATGCATGGTGAGAGCCGAGTCAAGCGCCCCCACTCGTTTGACAATTTTGCACCCGCTGTACCGGGGGCACTGATCTTCAAGTTGTTGAACCATCTCGTGTTCCTGTCGAAGGTACAGCAGCGCCGCGCACTCCTCGGTGCGATCTGTGCCATCAGCGCTGAGCGGTGTTTCGTCGTGACCGTAGAGGCAACACCCTTGGCCCCCTTCAGTGAACTCAGTGGCGTAGAACAGACAGCACTGTTCATCGGTGAGATCGTTACACAGCACGGACAAATCACAGGTGTTCACACCCCCCTTGCGAAAGCAGCAGGGGTCTTCTCCAGGGGCGACCAGCCCTTCGTTGTACTCGATAAGACAATCCGAGCTGGTGGCTTCCGGAGAGATCGGTAAATCGGTTGGCTCGAGATCCGGGCAGAATTCAGTCGAATCCGGTACGCCTCCAAAATTGAGTAGCGCATCACACGCTTGCGCCACCTGGGGATCGTCCACTGTTCCGTCCGCATAGAGGCAACAGCCCTGCTCGATGGCGGTGTGATTGGTCGAGTAAATCAAGCAGCAGTTTTCTCCTGCGGCGTCGTTGCACTCGATATTTCGATCACAGGTGTTCTGACCACCGACGGCCAGGCAGCAGGGATCACCTTCAGTCAGGGCTCCGTTGTACTCGAGCAAGCAATAATTGGGTAACATGCATTGGTCAATGTGCTGCTTAATGCTGTCATAGCCGTCCGGTTCGGACTTTGAATTACATCCAACGGCGGCAAGCGCCAGGATCAATAGCCACCAAAACTGTCGATTGATTGATACTTCCATTTTACACTCCTGTTCCATATGACCCACCTCAAATAATCGTGAATCGGTGAAGTCATCCGTCCCGCTCGGTAAGGCCGTTGCCCTTATTTAGGTAATGAGTCCAGCGCAGCAAAACTTCATTTTTATTTTTCTGAGGAGCACTCAGTTGAGGCAATTACGAATCGATCAACTGCCCGTCCTCCACTGATCGACCCTTGTCCGCAACGATGTTGCAGCCGATCAGTCGAGCCGGTACTTGGCGACGAAAATGTCGCGCTCCCCTGCCGAGTTGAGTTCGGTTTCATTTATTTGCCCTGAACCGAAAACAGCGCCCCCCCGAAACGAACCGGTGACGAGCACGAATTGATCCTCAATCACCCGGATGTCGGCGACATCCTCCAGGGGCACGGGTTGGGCCCGGTTCAGCGCACCATCCGGGGTATATTGGGCGAAAAACCAACCCGGTTCGAGCAGCGTCGTCTCGTTTGCCTCCCCTGCTCCAAAGGTAATCGACCCGGCGGAAGTACCCCAAACATCGACCGAACCGTCGTGCCGAGAGACGATGGTGCGGCCCAAATCGGACTCTGTTCCGCCCGCACTTGCGGCCCAGAGCAATTGCCCATTCGGCGAAAAGCGCGCAACGAACACATCGATCGCACCGGTCGCAGTGAGCCGGGTTTCGTTTGGCTGATCCGGGCCGAGCACGATGGTACCCATGAACGACCCGGTGAAGAACGCTGTGCCGTCGTCGAGGCCGGCGACTGAATGCAGCTCGTGTCGATGCAACGCAAAGCCGTCGCTCAATTGCCTGGCCCAGATGAGGCGGCCCTGTGCATCGTACTTGGCCGAGTAAAACGCACTGAGCACCTCCGACTCGGTCCCCGACGGATCGGCCGTGAGCACGGTCTGATTGACCTCGCCCGCACCGAAGGTCGCTCGTTCGACAAATCGTCCGGCCAGAATCACCGAGCCGTCAGCCACGGAGAAGACGCCCTTGGTGGTTGTTTGGTGTTTCCCACCCGCTTGTTTGGCCCAACGCAACGCGCCCGTTTCATCGAATCGAGCGATGAAAACGTCCGCTTCACCGACCGATGTCAACGGTGTCTCCCCGGTCTCCCCCGGGCCAAACACGACCGGTCCCGAACCAAAAATCCCGGCGACGACAATCGATCCGTCTTCGAAGACGGCGATCTCCTCACCGTGGCTATCCCCGGTGCCGCTCGACGATCGCGTACCGGTAGCCCAAGCCAGCGTTCCGTCCGCTTCGTACTTGGCCAGATAGACCTCATGTCTATCGGGCGCTTGCAGAATGGTCTCGTTCGGAGCACCTGGTTCAAACACGACTCTACTGCCAAAATTGCCGGTCACATGGATGGCGCCGTTTTTCTGGGTCGCCATATCTCCACTCATGAAAAGATCATACCCGCCGATCTGTTTGGCCCAGGCCAACTTTCCGTCTGCGTGATAGCCGGCGAGGTACAGATTGTTCCACCGGGGGTCGTCACTGTTCAGCGCCGCGAGGGTTGTTTCATTCAGCTCCCCGGGGCCGAAGGTGGAAGGCCCGGTAAAAAAACCGGTCACCACCGCCCGGCCGCTAAGCGTGCAGTCGATCGATCGGGCGGTTTCGTCGACCATCCCTCCGGCCCGTACGGCCCAGAGGAAAGGGCCGTCTGGGTCGTTATCGCTGTTCGAATCAGAATCGGCATCACCGTCACTATCGGCATCGATGTCGAGATCGACCGCAGCGTCCGGGTCGACGTCCCCATCAACCTGTGGACCGGAGACATGCCAACAACCAATGAGGCACACAACCAGACCCCACGCCATGGCGAACAGAACAACAGGGTTTTTGCATAAATCGACCATGATTGATTTCCCCCGCTAGTCAGTTTACCAGATTGACAATTCCAGGCCAGGATCAGGTCTCGGGGCTCGCTCA
The DNA here is from genome assembly GCA_028278265.1 of Myxococcota bacterium. GTDB lineage: Bacteria > Myxococcota_A > Polyangia > JAAYKL01 > JAAYKL01 > JANQET01. Next base: position 1,846 of record JANQET010000042.1, on the reverse strand, counting down.
TTCAACCCGGTCGTTTTCACAGCGCCAACAGATTGCTGAACTGATCAGTGAACACAATGGGATCTGCTGAAAATGACGGCTTTTCCATTGACCGGGTACGGGCTCGCGCCGCATTGATCAGCTGAGAATCGCCGCTGAACAGCACCCACCTGCTGCGATAGGTCATCGTCGTCCGATCCTCATCGGTGTACAGAAACAGGGCGGTGTGGCCCAATTCGTCGGACATCCCGTACATCAGTGGCTCCAGGTCCAGATGCCGGTTGGAAATGTGGGCCACCACCGCTCCGGAGGATTTGACCCGTTTCCAATAGGTGACAAATGCCTCGCGGGTCAGCAGATGCAGCGGGACCGCGTCTCCCAAAAAGGCGTCGAGCACCAACAGATCGAACCGGGGTTCGGACGGGTCTGATGCTTCGCGCTCGAGGGCGAGCCGTGCGTCGCCGATCTCAATCGTGACCTCGGCCCGCGCTCGACTGAGAAAGGTGAACTCCTGCCGGGCCAACCGCACCACCGAGGGGCTGAGCTCGTAGAACCGCATTTCATCGCCGGGCGCGCCCCACACCGCGCAGGCGCCTGCGCCCAAACCGATCACCCCGATGCGGAGGGGATTCCCGCTGAGGTCTCGCAGCGCCCCCAAACCCACCGCAATTCCGGAATCCGGCCCGTAGTAAGTCGTCGGCTCCAATGCCCTTTTGGGATCGAGCCACTGACACCCGTGTTGAATCCGACCGTGGAACAGGCATTGCTTGTCATTCTTGCGGGAGACCGCCAGGCGGCCGTAGAAATCCCGCGTGGTCAGCGACGCGTTGCGCCAGTCCACCACCACATCGACGACAAAGCTACCCACCGCGATCAGCCAGCCGAAACTGAGCAGCACGAGGATTCGATCCAATCGTTGAAATTGGGAGGAGCGATCCCTTTCCCGTAGTTGAACGGCCAATAAGAGGGTGTACAATCCGGCCCATCCCAAAGGGTACTCCCACAGGTCGACGAACACCAAGGGGGCGATCAACGCGACAAAGGCGCCGCCCGCGGCCCCACCGGCAGAGATGAGCAGATAGTAGCCGGTCAAACGGTCCGCAGCCGGCCGGAGCCGGGCCAGCTCTCCATGACACACCATACACCCCGCAAAGAGAAGCGACATTACCACGGTCAGCTGAACACCGATTGGCCAGTGGTGCCCCATACCGAGCTGCAGGGCCACCCCCACAGCAGCGATGGGTGCGAGGCTCAACCAAAATGACCGCCTGTAGGCGGTGTCTGCTGCAAAACAGAGGACAAACGACAGCAGATACAGGCACAGCGGAATGACCCACAACAGGGGCGCTGCGGCCAGATTCTCCGTCACCTGGGCCGTGGTGGCGACCAGCAGGACCGAGCCGACTGCAGAGAGCCCGAACCAGATCCACCTGTTATTTCCAGATGTTGTACCACTTACCAAGTGGGTATTGGGGGACACTTCCGGATCTTCGTTCCCTCGCCAGAACCGCTGGCAACAGTAGACCGAGCCGACAAAAAAGAGGGCAAATCCGGTAAACCAACCCAGCTCCTGATGGTGGAGCGGCCACAAGGGTTCGACGATTAACGGATAAGCCAGCACCGCGGCGATTGACCCGCCATTCGACACCGCATACAACGGATACGGCGATTGGCCCGAATAGCACCGGGCGAACCACGCTTGGAGCAACGGTGCGGTTGCAGCGAGGGCAAAAAACGACGGTCCGAGATGGACGAGAAGAATGACCAGTAGATTCCCGGTCGGCCACTCCCGGCCGGTGGGCATCCACGCCGGATCGGGCAAGACCCGGGCACAGGTCAACCCGACGGACACGATCAACAGATGGAC
>JANQET010000058.1 GCA_028278265.1 Myxococcota bacterium | reverse complement strand
AGGGGCTCGTCGAAGTCAGAGGTCACCACCTCGTCGCAAAGATTGATGCGGTCGGCGATGAGGGCGAGCTTCGACGTCAGCGGTTGCAGGGCCGGATCGCCGGGGTCGGCGTCCCCGGGATCGTCGAGCTCGAGTTTGTCGATCAGATCCCAGACCTCTTCACCGAGTTGGGCCAGGTAGACGAAGGTGGGCAGGTCGGCTGCGAGAAAGCGCACCGCACCCTGGCCCGGATCATAGAGCGCGATCTCAGGTGAATCGCCGAGATGGGCAAAATACATCTGCCCCCCGCCGTCCCGGCCGATCGGTATGCAATCGGCGAAGCACGCCTGGAGGAGCCACATCTCCCGTAGTACGGATTCGAACGGTGCCTGTTCGAAACTCTCGTCGTCACGCGGATATCCGTCCTGGTTGCGGAAGACCATGAAGGGGCCTATCTCGATCCCCTTCTTGATGCCACGGCGGTCGATCAGTTGTCGCAACGGACCGGACAATTGACGGCCGAACAGAGATTCCACACGCGTCACATCGCCCGAACGGGGTGCGCCCAGCTTGGGTAGAAACTGATCTTCGAACTGTTGGCGCAGTTTTGCTGTTGCATCTTTGGATTTGGTCATGGTGCCGATTCACCTCCCGTGGAAAGCATCATACTCGGTTGATGGACACAAACAACCGATTTTCAGTGGTACGGAATCCGTGCTAACGAATCATTGATCGGACGCAGCGGGCAAAATGCTGTTGGGTCGGAGGAAAGTCAAAAACACTGCCCGTCATGAAGTTGACAACCCAGACATTCCCCCCGGTGGCAAGTGACATTTGAGCGGCGCGTCATCAGAACAGCCCCACGCCGATGCTGGCACCGGCCCAGGGGATGGTTCGCCAGACGTTGTCCGAACTGATTCGCGCCACCGGAGACCATTCCAGACGAGCCCCTCCGTCCAGGGTACAGGCGAGGTGAAAGGGGTGTTCGAGGACGACGATAACCAGATTGAGCCCTCCGCCGATGGCCAGACCGTTCGAATCTCGGGACAGACCATCGGTGTAATTGATCCATTGGTGAATCCATCTCCCGTCGGCAAAGGCGGAGAAATAGACCCGGCCCAGGGAAAACACGGGCCCCAGTTGGAACCCGGCATCGAGCCGATCGACGATGTAGCCCCATGATTTGAACGTTTCGCTGGTCATCCCGTACTGGAGGAGGGCGCGGGTGAACAGGTGGCCGTAGTACAGACGGAGCCCGGCTTGGAGGTTGCTCAGGGGGACGGCGCTGCAAGTGGATCCCAGGGAGGCGCTGTACCCGAGATCCAGTAGAAAGGCAGCGCTATTGACCGAGCGGGTGAGCACCAGGTGGTCCAATCCATCCCCTTTTGAGCGCAGAGTTTCCATCCCGGTTCCCAGGCTTTGGTACCGGGTCCAGCCATGACGAGGGGTGATGCGGATCTCTGCCCCGGAGGTCACCTGGAGCTGTTGTGAGGCCTTGGTCCCGGAATCGAGTTGGACGATCTTGATGTCGGTCGCGTAAATTGGCACGTTCAGCGGTTCGCCGGCAACTTTGGTGACAGTTTCCAATAGCAGGTTGTCGCGGTACCGCAGCAGGAATCGTCCCGCCACATTGACATCGAAGATGAGGGTGGCGTCCCGGCCGCCGGGGAAGGCCAAAAAGACCGGGCCCGAGCTGGTTAAATTGCGCACCATCATTTGGGGTGTTTGGGGCCTGCCCATCGCGCCGGTGTAGGACTGGGTGCGGTGGCGAGCGTATTTCCACACATCTTCCACGGTAATACCGAATCCGGTTCGATTTCCCCTTTCCAATCCTTCGAGAAAGAAGTGGGTGAACACCCCGCCGAACTTCACATCTTCGTAGCTGATCTGGTTGGGGCGGCTGGAGGTGAACCACATGGTACCCTCGGAATTGAGCAGCTCCTGAGGCAGCTGTTCGAGAGCGCTGAACCCGTGCATTACCCGAACACCCTTGGCCTGGAGCCGCTCGAGATTCAGGCTGCCGCTGAAACAGGCGTCGAACACACCGATGGTGAACGTGGCGTCGAATTCTCTGAAAATGGCGCCCAAATCAGCCCCGGTGAGGGGATTACCGGCGGTGAGGAGTTTACCGTTGAGACCGTGACCGGTGAAGAACAGCATGAACATGGTCGGAATATCGCCGAGGTTTTTCTTGTCTGCCCGGTGCTTGGCGGCCAGAGCCCGAGACTCGTCGATAATCTGAGAGCGTCTCTTGCCGGTGACCACCCGTACGTTCTGTGCGGAAAAGTTGGCGAACTCAACGAGCTTGCGTTGAATGCGAAACGCTTCTTTTTCCGCGTGAAGGAGATCCGGCAGGGGAGGGGCGTCGCCCATGTTTCCCCGGTTGTTGCCGATGATGAGCGCGTATCGCATGGTCGCGAGCGCCGTACTGGCCAGACAGACCGACGCGACGATTAGAACAACGGAGACACAAGTGGACATTCTCATCGGGCCGATCCTGAGACAGAGCCTAAAATCGTTATCCAACTGGCAAAGATTTGTCATACTTCAAGGCGATCATTGAACTTCGACGAAGTCATCATTTTATGGAGAATTGGCAAATGTCAACCCCCGTGCACACTAACCAAAGGAACGAAAACGGATTTGCTCTCACCCCGTCAGGAGGGTGTTGTAAATGGAAAAATATCCGTCACCCCTGCGAAGGCAGGGGTCCAGAACCATCCGAATTTTCACAGTTCCATGGATTCCGCGTTCGCGGGAATGACAGATCAAAGGCTTTTGCAATACCCTCTCAGGCGGAGAGGGGAGCGGGAGCTTTAGGTGAGATTGTAGAAATCGACAGACGTTCGGTCACAGTTTGACCCCGGCGCTGGTCTAAAGGATGATCGCGGCGGAGCAAACTGATGATTGAGCGCAACAGATCAAATGAACACCGGCGCCAGGACTTGGAGGCACTGGTTGAGGCGGCTCGGGGCGGTGACAGTGCGGCGCTGGAGCACTTGGCGCGGGCGATACAGCATCCGATTTTCGGGTTGGCCATGCGCATGCTGGGCGAACCGGCAGAGGCCGAGGACGCGACCCAGGAGATCTTGATCAAGGTGATCACCCGGCTGGATCGGTTTCACGGTCAGAGTCGGTTTACCACCTGGGTCTATGCGGTGGCCGCCAACCACCTTCGGACCCTGCGGGCCGGGGTCAAGGAGCGCCGCAACCCTTCGTTTGAGCAGATGTCCGAGCGCCAGGCCCGCGTGCTGCCGGATGCGGTCGAGCCGACTGCCGAGCGGCAGGTGCTCACCCGGGAGATTCGGCTGATCTGTCTGCACGGGTTGTTGCTTTGTTTGGATCGGGAGCACCGGTTGACCTACGTGCTGAGCGAGGCGATGGAGCTCAGCGGAGAAGAGGGGGCGCAGGTCCTGGGGATTCGACCCGGGGCGTTTCGCAAACGACTCTCTCGGGCCCGCCAACGGTTGCGGGCCTTCATGCTGGCCCACTGCGGTTTGGTACGCGCGGAAAACCGATGCCGCTGTGAGCTGTGGTACACCCCCGTGCTGGATACGGGTACGGTCGATCCCCAGCGGCCCAAATTCGCCGGGCATCCGGTTGGGGATCACGACGACAGCCGAGAATTGGCAAAACGCCTGGCCGATTTGGATGAACTGAAACGGATCCGCACTTTGTTTCGCACATTGCCCCAGTATCGAGCACCCGATCGATTGCTCGAGCGACTGACTGAGATGTTGACCATCGAGCGCGACACCCCCCTGCGCGCTTGACCAACCCCCGGGGCGAACCGGCCCCGAGCAAAGGAGCGACACGATGGCAATTATCAACACTGCTACCAATGAGACGGCCCAAGGTGAAGTTCGCGCGATCTACGACGAGCTGATCGAACGCCTCTCCTTTATTCCCAAACCGGTGCAGGTGATGAGCGCCAGTCCCGAGCTGTTCACCAAGTACTGGGCGATGATCAAACGATTGATCAATCACCCACGGTTGTCCCGCAGCTTGATGGCCTACCTGCGTCTGGGAGTGGCGCTGACCACCGACTACCCCTACTGTGTCGAATTGAACACCCAGGGGTTGCAGCACCTGGAGGGGCTCACCCCCGAGCAGTTGGCCGCTTTCCGCGCTGATCCATCCGCCGCTGATCTGCCCCCGGCCGAGCAGGAGCTGGTGCGCTTCGTGGTGCGCTCGATCAAAGAGCCCGAAGAGATCACGGCCGACGATGTACAGCGGCTCCGGGACCTGGGCTGGTCTGATCCCGATATTTTCGACGCGACGTTTCAGGGAGCCTTCATGATCACCAGCGGTGTGCTGTTCAATACCTTCAACATGCACGAAGAGTAATCCCCCCGAATCAATGGTGGACCGGTTGCCCCTGGGGGATTTGCTGGCTACTATTGATAGTATGAAAACACTGAAGAACGTCAATCCGTACAGCGGACAGGTGATCGCAGCGTATCCCGTGGAGTCGATATCCCAGGTGGGCCACAAGATCACTCGGCTACGAAAAGCGCAAGTCGAGTGGGGCGCGCTTTCCGTGGGGGAGCGGGTCGGTCTGGTGCGCGACGGACTGGCCTATTTCAATGAAAACCGGGAGCGAATCGCAGCGGATATCTCCGCTCAGATGGGACGACCGTTAAGCCAGGCTCCTGGCGAGCTCAACGGACTGTTCGAGCGGGCCGAGTACCTGCTGACCATCGCCGAACAGACCCTGGCGACGGAGATCATCGAACAGAGCGATGCGTTCTACCGGGGGATTGAGCATGTGCCTTTGGGAACGATCTTTGTGATCTCCCCGTGGAATTACCCCCTGCTGGTCACGGTGAACAGTGTCGTCCCGGCCCTGCTGGCCGGCAACACGGTGCTGCTCAAACATTCGAGCCTGACCCCGGGAATCGGCGCCCATTTCGAAAACGCCTTTTGCCGGCTGGGTGAGCTGGTCCCCCTGTTGCAACACATCGTGGTCGACCACGACACGACCGGCCGGATTATCGAGGAGCTGCCGATCGATCACGTGGTGTTCACCGGCTCGGTCGGTGGGGGGCGGCAGATTCTCAACCACTGCGCCAAGAAATTCATCACGCCCCAGCTGGAGTTGGGGGGCAAGGACGGCGCCTTGGTGGCCCGGGATGCGGATCTCGATTTGGCGGCCGAGACGCTGGTGGACGGGGCGATGTTCAATTCCGGGCAATCCTGCTGCGGCATCGAGCGGGTCTATGTGGACGAGTCCGTGGCCCAGCCGTTCATCGAGAAATGTGAGACCTTGCTTCAGGGGTATCGGCCGGGGGATCCGGCGGTGGCCGAGACCAATCTGGGACCGCTGGCCCGTCCCCAATCGGCGGAGTTGATGCTGGCACAGATAGCGGACGCAGTGGCCAAGGGGGCGAAAATCCTGACTGGTGGTCAAGCGTTCACCCAGGCCTGCGGACGGTTCCTCCAGCCCACGCTGATCGTCGATGTGGACGAGACGATGGCAGTGATGAGGGAGGAGAATTTCGGTCCGATTATGCCGGTGCAGACAGTCGCTGGTGTCGAGGAGGGGATTCGCCGGATCAATGACTCGGACTACGGCTTGACCTCGGTCATCTTCACCAACGACGAGGCGCTGGCCCAACGCTTTGCCCGGCGCATGGAGACGGGGACGGTTTTTGTCAATCGGTGCGACTACCTGGATCCGGCGTTGCCCTGGACCGGCGTGAAGAACAGCGGTTGCGGATCGGCGCTCTCCAGATACGGGTTTTACGGCGTGACCCGCCGCAAAGCGGTACACCACAAGAAGAGCAGGTGAGTGGAGATGGATCAGTCAGCGCTCCGACAAAAATTGGAAAAGTATCGCAGCGACGGCATCTCCCGCGTGAAGATCGCCATCACCGATGTGGACGGTGTGTTGCGGGGCAAGTACGTTTCGCTCAACAAACTGGCCTCGATCATCAGTTCCACCGGTGGGTTCTGCGATTGTGTGTTCGGCTGGGATTTGGACGACCAGCTGTACGACAACACCACCTTCACCGGCTGGCATACCGCCTATCCCGATGCCCTGTTTCGCTTGGACTTGAGCACCGAGCGACTCATTCCCGACGAGGGGGTGCCGTTCTTTATCGCCGACTTTGTCGCTGATGACGGCCTCTCCCCCCATGCCGTCTGTCCCCGCAACGTGCTCAAGCGGGTGTTGAACAGAGCCGATGAGATGGGATTTGCCGCCAAGCTGGCGTTCGAGTACGAGTTCTTTCTGTTCGACGAGACGCCCGAGTCGGTTCGCGAAAAGGGGTATCGCAATTTGCGGCCGCTGACCCCGGGAATGTTCGGTTACTCGATCATCCGCAACTCGGCCCATGCGGATCTCTGTCATGGACTGCTCGATTACTGTGATGCCTTTGACCTGCCCATCGAGGGGTTGCACGACGAGACCGGTCCCGGGGACTGGGAGGCGGCCCTGGAGGTGGACAGCGGGCTTCGAGGAGCGGACAAGGCCTCCCTGTTCAAGACCTTCTCCAAGGTGTTTTTTCAAAAACAGGGGATCATGGCCACCTTCATGGCCCGTTGGTCATTGGACTATCCAGGGCAGAGCGGTCACATTCACCAATCGCTTGTCGACAAGACCAGCGGGAAACCCGTCTTCTTCGATGGGGGCGATCCCAATGGGATGAGTGAGCTGATGCGCGCCTACCTGGCCGGACAGATCAAGTATCTCAAGCCGTTTTTGGCGCTGACCTCGCCGACGATCAATTCTTACACCCGGTTGGTCAAGGGATTTTGGGCACCGACCGCCGCCACCTGGGGCGTGGAAAACCGCACGGCCGCGTTTCGCGTGATCGGGGGTAGTGAGAAATCCCAGCGGGTGGAGTTTCGCGTGGGGGCTGCCGATGCCAATCCCTATCTCGCGGCAGCGGCGACAATCGGTGCCGGACTGTGCGGCATCGAGGAGAAGTTGACCCTGGGCGATCCGGTGGTCGGCAACGCCTATGACCTGCAGGATCAACTGCCGGATGAGCTGCAGCTTCCCAGCAACTTGGCCGATTCGGTGCGCAACTTCGAGCAGAGCGACAACGCCAAGGCGCTCTTCGGCGCCGAATTCTGCGAGCATTTTGCCGTCAGCCGGCATTGGGAGCTGAGAGAACACGAGAAAGCGATCACCGACTGGCAGCTCGCCCGGTATTTCGAAATCATTTGAAATGGGAGAGAGATGAAGCAATTCAATTACCCGACAACCATCTATTTTGGCGAGGGGGCATTGGCCGCCGGAGCCGAGCAGATCGCTCGCTTCGGAATCAAGAAACCCCTATTGGTCACGGATGAAACCCTCGCTCAGATCGGTTTGGTGGAAACCGTCGTGACCGAGCTGAAGGGCGCTGGGGTTGCCCCGGTGGTCTTTGACCGGGTCCATCCCAACCCCACCGACGAAGATGTGGAGCAGGGGACGCGGTGCTATCGGGAAAACGGCTGCGATGGATTGGTCGCCCTGGGGGGCGGGAGCCCGATGGACGCGGCCAAAGTGATTGGGATCATGGCGCAGCACAGCGATCCCCTCAGTCAGTACGACGACGCCAAAGGGGGGGATCAAAAGATCGAAGGGCAAAAATTGCCCCGAATCATCGCCATTCCCACCACTGCGGGCACGGGCAGCGAGGCGGGCCGGTGCGGGGTGATTATCATGCGGGATACCGGGGTGAAAACCATCTTCTTTCACCCGCGCCTGATGCCCTCGTTGGCCATTCTCGATCCCGAATTGACCCGGGATCTCCCCCCTGGGATCACAGCGGCCACCGGGATCGACGCGTTTACCCATTGTTTGGAGGCCTACTTTGCCCCGGGATTCGATCCGATGGCCGACGGGGTGGCGCTGGAGGGGATGAATCTGGTGGTGGAATATCTGCCACTGGCCGTCAAAAACGGAGATGACCTGGACGTTCGGGCCAAGATGCTGATCGCGGCGACCATGGGGGCCACTGCTTTTCAAAAGGGGCTCGGCATGATTCACTCCCTGGCCCATCCCCTGTCCAGTGAGTGCGGGCTGCACCACGGATTGGCCAACGCCCTGATGCTGCCGGCGGCAGTGGGGTTCATCGAAGGGGCGGAGTTGACTGCTGAGCAGCGAACCCGGCTCAAGAAAACAGTGGCTATTTTCGATGCGCGCTGGCTCCCTGGGGAGGATCTCTCCTCGGTGTGCCGGTCGTTTTTCGAGTCGTTGGGGATTCACTTCGGGCTGCACCACCACGGCGTGGAGCAGGGACAACTGGCCTCATTGGCCGGCAAGGCCTTTGCCGATGTCTGTCACCAGACCAACATGATCCCGGTGACCGAGGCGGATCTGCTCGCCGTCTACAGGAGCGCATTTTAAGTGATCGGGATATTGAACGCCTACTTTCTCGACGGTGATGCCACGTCGTATCAGGCGGTTTACACCGAGATGTGCCGCGGCTTTGTCCGGCGGGCCTTTCCCGACCGGCAGATTCGCGACTATCCACTCGCGCACGGGGAGTTTCCGCAATCCCCGAGGGAGTGCGATCTGTGGATTATTACCGGCAGTCCCAAAAGTGCCTATGATGCGGATAGCTGGATCGCCGAGCTGATCGGCTTCATCCGGCAGGTGGATGGGGTGGGGGCTAGAATGCTGGGGCTCTGTTTCGGCCACCAGGCAATTGCCCACGCCCTGGGGGGGACTGTCGAACCGGCGGCTCAGGGATGGGGCGCGGGCATCCGGTCGTTTCGCGTCATCGCCAAAGAGAAATGGATGGCCCCCCCGCGGGAACAGGTCGCCCTGCTGTTCAGTCACCAGGACCAGGTCACCCAACTCCCCCCAAGGGCAGTGCACCTCGCCCGAAGCGGCTTCTGCAAGTACGAGATGTTTCGCATCGAGCGCCACATCCTGGCCCTGCAGGGTCATCCGGAGTTCACGGTCGAATTCGCTCGGCAGCGCTACGACTCCCGCCGGCAGATGCTCGGCCAAGCCACCCATCGACACGCCCTGAGCACCCTCACCGACCCCAATGACGCGGACACAATCTGGCAGTGGATTGCCGCGTGGCTAGCATTGTAAAATCAGACTTTTCAAATAGCTTTGGACACCTCGATAATTCCCGTGGTAGAAGAACCGCGCCCCTAACAAGGAGTTGAAATGAACAATCATCGTGGCAAGTGGAGCTCCAAGCTGACCTTTGTGTTTGCGGCCGCCGGATCAGCGGTGGGTCTGGGCAATCTGTGGCGCTTTTCCTATGAAGCGGGAAACAACGGCGGTGGACTGTTCGTGCTGATTTATCTCGCCGCTGTGGCCTTCATCGCCCTGCCGGTGCTGATGGCCGAATTGAGCCTGGGCCGCTTCTCCCGGCTGGATACGGTCGGGGCATTCACCGCGGTCAAACCCAACACGCGGTTCAAGCTGATTGGGTACCTGGGATTCTCCTCGGCGGTGGGAATCCTGTCTTTCTATGGGGTGGTCGCCGGGATGACCATCGGCTATCTGTACAAAGCGATTACCGGTCAGTTCGCCCCCCTCGCTGAGATCGAGGCGGTCGATACGATGGTCGACAAATCCCAGGGCATCTTCTCGGCCTTTGCCACCGATTATCTGATCATCGTTCCATTGGTCGCCGTATTTTTGATTTTGACGATTTATGTCGTTTCAAGAGGCATTGCCGGTGGCATCGAGAAGTTCACCAAGATCTTCATGCCGGTGCTGCTGGTCATCCTGATCATCATGATTGTACGTGCCGTAACCTTGCCCAACGCCTTTGCCGGCATCGCGTTCTATCTCCAGCCCAAATTGTCATCCCTCACGCCGTCCCTGGTCATCTCTGCCGTCGGGCAGGCCTTCTTCAGTCTCAGTCTCGGCATGGGCACAATGATTACCTATGGTTCCTACGTCGAAAAGAAAGAGAGCCTGCCCAAGGCGGCCGGTATGATCGCCGCGTTCGATACGGGCATCGCCATTCTGGCCGGGTTCATCGTCTTCCCGGTTATCTTCTCGTTGAGCATGAGTCCGGAGCAAGGGGCCGGGGGGATGTTCGTGGTGCTGCCGATTCTCTTTTCCAAAATCGCCTTTGGTCAGGCCTTTGGGATCCTGTTCTTCGCCCTGCTGGCCATTGCTGCGCTGACCTCCACCATCTCTCTGCTCGAGGTGCCGGTGGCCTACATGGTCGATCAGAAAAACTGGAACCGAAAAAAAGCCGCTTGGGTCGTGGGAACCGTTACCTTTGCGTTTGCGGTCCCCGCCGCGCTGAGTGAGAAATTCTTCGGCATCTTCAACCTCATCTGGGGCAGCCTGGCCCTGACCGTGGGCGGATTTTTCATCGCCATCTTCGTCGGCTGGGTCTGGAAGCCCCAAAATGCCCTCAAAGAGCTCGCCCCGTCATCAGCCGACAGCTTCCTCGCCAAAACCTGGGCAACCATGATCAAATACATCATCCCAGTGATCATACTCGTGATCTTCGCCAGCATCATCATCGGTCAGTTCTAGCGCGAAGTATAATTCCCCAATTCAGTTGTGTTGCATCTTTACCAGCATGATGCTCAAACCTATCGGCGCACTCGGTCGAAGTGTGTGGAGAAGTGGAACGACTCTCTTTTCCTCCAGAGAACATCGAGTTTCATCGTCGGCCCCGGTGTTTGCCCGCGAGGATCGGGTTGGTTTTTTCGGATTCTGTGCCACCCATCTCGATGATGGCTTCGGCTCTGGTTAACTCAAGAAGATGTATTGGCCAATCGGGATACCGTGGCCGAGCGAGCATTCGAATGGATCGAGCAAGAAACTCGCTCATATGATACAGACCTTTGATGTGTGCAGTCGTGGCCCCTTCGTGTCGCTTGCCTTTCCTCAACTGATGTGCAATCGTCGACCAATGCTCAAGCGGTGGAGCGCTTCTGAACGAAACGTGATCCGCTCTTGCGATTCAGCGATTGGACGAAAGGATGACAACCATGTCAATGGCGAAGGCGATGCTCTACTTCATTTTATTTCTGCTCCTCAACTCGGCGGCGGTTCATTGCGGGGGCGACGGTTCGTCTGATGGGGATGATGATGACACCGCAGGAGATGCAGATACCGATGGGGACACAGATGGGGACACGGATGGGGACGCGGACGGGGACACAGACTCGGATACCGATAGCGATACGGACGGCGGATTGTATGAATGGCATACATTTTACGGCGCAAATGGCAAAGGCCTAGATTATGCGGTCGCCGCCGATGACCAAGGGAATGTCTATGTTGCCGGCGGTTCAGACGCCTCGTGGAATGGTCCGGATGGTCAAATTCCGCTTCACGCATATGTCGAAGAGATGGATATCTTTGTCGCCAAACTGGATTCATCGGGTGAGTATCAGTGGCATACGTTTTTTGGGAACTGGGGTTCGGATCGGGGGACCTCGATTGTCATTGACGATGCGGGTGACCTCTACGTAGCCGGAATCTCCAGCATCGGATGGGATGGTCCTGCCGGTGAGGAGCCGTTGAATCGCCACCTGGGGTCGGAACCGTTTGAAATATTTGTGCTCAAGCTCGACTCAGATGGGGCGTATCAATGGCACACGTTTTACCCAGCGGATCACGCCGCTTCAATCGCGGTCAACGACAGCGGTGAACTGTACGTGACCGGACAGTCGGAATATTCGTGGAATGGTCCGGACGGTCAGAGCCCGTTGAACGACGATGTCTTTTCCTCCAGCGTGTTCGTCCTGGCGCTCGAGTCGACCGGTGCTTACCGGTGGCACACCTTCTACTATGGAGACGGAGGTCTATCCCTCGCCCTGGATAGCACGAGCAATATCTACACTACCGGAGAGTCCAGCGGGTCGTGGAACGGCCCGGACGATCAACCCCCACTCAATCCGTATGTTGACATCGAAGCAATTCAACTGATCAAGTTGAATTCAGCGGGCGCCTACCAGTGGCACACCTTTTACGGCACCGAGGGCAAGGACAGGGCAACGGCCATCGGTGTCGACAATGATGACCAGCTCTACCTCGCCGGGGTGTCCGATCTATCTTGGAACGGTCCCCAAGGGGAGAATCCCCTCAACGCACATTCGAATGACGATAAACCCGATTTGGTGGTGCTCAAACTGAATGACGCAGGAGCCTATCAATGGCACACGTTCCACGATGCCAATGATTGGTACTCGCCGGTCGGAATGACCGTTCGGGGCAACGGATTGCTCTATCTAACCGGGTACCGATCCAGAGCGTGGCAGGGCCCGAATGGGCAAGCCCCGCTCAATGATCACCCCGCCGATGGCACCGAAAGCGTGTTTGTCCTGCAATTGGGCGCTGCCGGTGATTACGGCTGGCACACCTTCTACGGGTCGAGCCAACTCGATGCCGGATCATCCGCTGCGATGGATGGGCAAGGGGGTCTCTTAATTGCCGGCTTTTCCCGCGGATCATGGAACGGACCGACCGGTCAGGCCCCACTCAACGCCTTTAGTGACCAGGACGAAGACTTTTTTGTGCTCAAACTGACGGATTGAGTCTGATTGGGGAGCACTTGACCACACGGTAATTCAGTCGGTACTGTTCATCGACATGAGACCTTCATCTATTGCGTCAACGCCAGAAAATGAATTCAGCGGGATCGAGCGGGCAGTAGCCGCAGAGTTGGATACACAGGATCCCCTGGCCCCTTTTCGCTCGCGGTTCTTTGTTCAGCCGGGAGAGATCTACCTCGACGGCAACTCCCTCGGGCTCCAGTCCATCGATGCACAGCGATCGGTTTCGCGCATCATGGCGGAGTGGCGTACCCTTGGCATCGGCGGTTGGCTCGATGGGGAGCGCCCCTGGTTCTCGTTTGCCGAGGAGCTCGGCGCCCTTGCCGCACCCTTAATCGGCGCGTCGGGTGACGAGGTGATTGCCACCGGTACGACCACCCTCAATGTGCACGCCTGTGTCGGATCCCTGTATCGTCCCACTTCGCAACGGGACAAAATCGTCGCTGCGGCAGACGATTTTCCCACGGACATCTATGCGCTCAAGAGCCAGCTCAAACTCAAGGGACGCGATCCCCGGCAGGCGCTGGTGCTGATCGAATCAGATGATCGGGGACGGGTGGAAGAAGCGTCAATCATTTCAAAACTGACCGACGATGTAGCCCTGGTTCTGTTGCCGGCTGTGTTTTACCGCAGCGGGCAGCTGCTCGACCTGCAACGCCTCACCGAAGCGGCCCATGAGCGGGGCATCTGCATTGGTTTTGATTGTTCCCATTCGGTCGGTGCCGTGCCCCACCGGTTCGACGTGTGGGGAGTCGATTTTGCGGTGTGGTGCAGTTACAAATATCTCAACGCCGGACCGGGCAGCCCGGCGTTCATTTACCTCAACAAACGGCACTTCGGTTTGGAACCGTCCCTGGCCGGCTGGTTCGGCTACAACAAGAAAAAGCAGTTCGATCTGCTCATCGACTTCGAGCCGGCGTCGACCGCAGGGTGCATGCAGATCTCATCTCCGGGGATTCTCGGCGCTGCCGCCATCGAAGGGGCATTGGCGATCACCCTCGAGGCGGGCATAGAGCGAATTCGTCGCAAGTCCCTTCAGCTGACCGATTACCTGATGTTCCTCATCGACAAGCTGCTCCCCACCGGCACCGACGGTTTTTCAATCGTCAATCCACGGGAGGCCGGCCATCGGGGCGGACACGTAGCCCTGTCCCACTCGCGAGAAGGTAAGCGCATCTGCGATGCCCTGCGTGGGAGAAAAATCATCACCGACTTCCGCCCCCCTGATGTGATTCGAATCGCGCCGGTCGCCCTGTACAACACTTTTGAGGATGTGTGGCAAACCGTAAACGCGCTACAAGAGATTGTCGCAACCGCCGAGTACGAGTCGTTCGAAAAAACGCGAGGGCTGATCACCTGACATCATGACACGTCGGAGGAAGGTGAAAACAGGCCATCACCTGCGCCAGAGGTTGGCGGTCAGTTGATGACAGTCGACTGGTCTGGATCTTCGGTGGTCGTTTCGTCTTCGCTTAAGGGGATGCTGATCACGAAGCGCGCTCCCCGATTCGGCCCGTCGCTCTCGGCCCGCATTTCTCCTCTCATCTCGGTCATGTAGTTGGAACAACTATGCAGACCGAACCCTCGCCGATTCGCCTTGGTGGTGTAGTTGTAGGCAAATATTTGGGTCAGTTGATCCGGGGCGATGCCGCAGCCGTTGTCGGTGATGCTGATCACCGCTTGCCGTTCTTTTTTGCTGATATCGACCTTGATACGCCGTTCCTCGGGTGGGGTGTCCGCTAGCGCTTCGATCGCGTTTTTGTAGATATTGGTCAGCACGTACGCCAGCTTGGCCTTTTGCACGCGAACCGGCGGGATAGAGTCGAAATTCTTTTCAATGGTCAGCGGGGCCTCGGGCACGGCGCCCAGCTGAAAGGCCAACGTGCTCTCGACGATCTCCTCCAACGGTGCTGTATCATAGCGGACTTGGCCCTTGGCATACTCCTGCTGAGCGGTGACGGTATGATGGATTTCATCGATTACCTTCTGCAGGCGGTCCGCGTTTTCGGCAATGGTTGCTTTCTCTTTGTGCAGCACTTCTTTGAGCATTCCATAGAACTTGAGTGCCTTTTGTCCTGTCTCATCAGTCTGTAAATATCGGTCGATCAGTTCGCCGAATTGACCGAGTCGGGCCAGCTTTGATTTCTTCAATTGATCCTGAATGAGCGACACGGATGTGTTGGCGCTGTTCAAGCTGTTTCCCACGTTGTGCAGCACCGCCGAGGCAATGTCGGCCATGCCCGCCTTGTGAGCGTTTTCCACCAGCTCGTCCTTGGTTTCGTTCAGCTCCGTCAAGGTGGATTGCAGCTGTTTTTTTTGTTCGCGCAAGACCAATGTCCGCTCGGCGACTTTCTGCTCCAGCTCCTTGTTGCGCTGCTTGATGCGATAGACGCGAACCTTGTGCACCAACACCGCCGATGAGACGATGAGACTGCCGATCAGGAGGCGAAACCACCAGGTTTGCCAGAACGGTGGCGTGACGACTATCTTCAGACTGGTCCCCGTTTCGTTCCACAGTCCATCATTGTTGGAGGCCTTGACCGTGAAGGTATAGACTCCTGGAGATAGATTGGTGTAAGTGGCAAAACTGCGACTGCCCACCTCGTTCCATCGGCTCTCCAGCCCGTGCATGATGTAGGCGTATTGGTTTTGTTGGGGACTTACAAAATCGAGCGCGGCATACTCGAAGGACATCACATAGTCCGAGTAAGCCAGAGTGATCTGTTGGGCATCGGTGATCGCAACCGGCAGCAGAGTACGGCCGTCGTCGAGCCGTCCGATGGGAACCGACTTGTTGAAGAGTTTGAAATCGGTGAGCACCACCGGCGGTATATGGGGGTTGTCCTTCAGTGTGGCAGGATCGAATGAGAGCACCCCCTGCTTGGAACCGATATGGATCACCCCGTTGGGATCCCTGACGACTGAGTTGACGTTGAAGGCGCCGTTGACCAGTCCGTGACTCGCGTTGTAGCGGTTGAAGGTATGCGTGCGGGTATTCATTCGACTCAATCCGTTGCGCGTGACGATCCAGAGCATCTCTTGATCGTCCATGGTGAGCCCGGTGACAAAATCCCCACTCAATCCATCTTTTTGATTGAAATGAGTGAAGCCACCATCAACCGGATCAAAGCGAGACAACCCCATGTCCATCGTGCCGACCCACAGGATGTTCTGCTCGGTTTCGTAGAGTGAGATGATTTGCTTGGAGTGCAGCGCTCGGGCATTGAGGGGATCGGCTTTGAAGTGGGTGAACTCACCTGTTTGGGGATCGAGCTGATCCAATCCTTCGAGGGTGGCGATCCACAGACCCCCTTGACGCCGGGCGATCATCGCAAATAGGTTGTCGCTGCAGATCGAGCTCTCCTGTTTTGGGTCGTGGCGATAGTGAGTAAACGTCTGTTGATCCTCGTTGAGCCGATTCAGTCCACCACCCCAGGTGCCGACCCAGACCCCACCGCCGGCGTCGATAAAAACCGAGACCACGATGTCGTTGCTCAGGCTGTCGGGGCGTGTCGGATCGTGCCGAAATCGTGTGATTGAGCCGGTCTGGCGATCGATGCGAAGCAGCCCCCCGCCCCAAGTCCCCAGCCATAGGTTTTGCTGGGAATCATGGGCGATCGATCTGATGTTGACCAGCTCCTGGGCCCAACCTCGGGTTCGGGCGGCAGGGTGATCAAAGGGGACAACCAGACCGCCCTGATTGAGTTGGTCGAGGCCCTTTTGATGACCGATCAATAGCTGGTCTTCGGGAGTGTTGGCAATCGTGGTAATATCATTCGAGGCCAAGCTGCGCGGGTTTCCCGGCTCCTGCCGACGGTGGATGAATCGCTGCCGAGCCGGATCCAGTTTGCTCACGCCGGCTACGGTGGCCATCCAGATGATGCCTTGGCGGTCTTGGTGAATGTCTCTGATCTCGTTATGGAGCAGGCTTTGGCCATCAAATTCATCGTAGCGCGAGTGGATAAACTGTTCGGTGGCGCGGTTGAAGCGATCCACTCCTGCGCCGGAGGTGGCGATCCATAGTGTATGGGCGTTGTCTTCAAAAACCGTGGTAATGTCGTTGCCGGCAATGCTGTCCGGATCATTGGCCGCATTCTGAAATCGCGTGAACCGATGGTGCCCATCAAAGCGGTTCAACCCTGCGGTTTCAGTACCCGCCCACAATACGCCTTGGTGATCCTCGAAGATCGGCCGTACCAAATCGGCACTCAGACTGTGGGGATCCGTCGGATCGTGTCGAAAATGGGTAAACCGGTTGGTTGTCGGATCAAATTTGTTCAGTCCACCCCCGCCGGTACCGATCCACAGCATTCCGCTGCGGTCGCGATACACGGACCAGACCCGGTCGTGGCTGAGGCTGTGGGGGTTGTTGTCGTCGTGTCGATAGCGAACGATGCGACCGGTCTGTGGATCCAGGCGGTTCAATCCTCCCCCCCAGGTACCAATCCAGATGTTTCCCGCAAGGTCCTCCGCTATCGAGGTGATGCCGTCATGGCTGATGGTCGTCGGATCGCTGTCGTCGTGGGTGAACCGCTCAAAACGGTCCTGCGTTGCATCGTACCGATTGAGCCCGTTGTTGTTGGTGCCAATCCAGAGGTTTTTTCGCGAGTCCTCAAAGAGCACCATCACAAAAGAGCCAGACAGACTGAATGGATCCTGTGCATCGGGGTGGTAGGTGACAAACCGAAGCCCGTCGTAGCGATTGAGCCCATTCGGAGTACCCACCCAGATGAAACCTCGGTGATCCTGGAGGACGCATCGTGTCCCATTGTCCGAAAGGCCGTCGGCCATGGTGAGATGCTCAAACCGCAGGCGACCGTGCTGGACCGTCAGTGAAGCACCGCTGACAAGTGGGCAGAAAAGGAGAACCGCGACGATCATCACCTGTAGAACGCCACCCCCTCGCCTTGCCGGTTCGTACCACATCATATCGCCGCACCGTCCGTGACTTCGGAAGCCCGGGATCAACCAGTTATCTATATCTAAAAACGGACTGATCGCTGACCACTTAACCCGTCACCCACGAGGGACGAAGTCACGAAGCTAGCTGGAATTGGGGGGGAGGTTGCGCTGGGTCGTTTTTAGATGTCGTCCATCGTGGCGCAGGGCTTCATCTCTTCGGCGTAGACCCGCTGATAGGACCTCAGTGCTCCGGCGCCCAGGGCGTCGTCGCCGATGTTCCCACCGCCGTGGTACTCCAGGTTGTTCCAGTCGTCCTGGGTGTCCTGCCAACTGCCGGTCGTGTTGCCGTCACCGTTCAAATCGACCGCCTGCCAGAAGTCTTCGATGATGCCGTCGCGATCGAAGTCCAGATCAGCGCTGGCATTGCCGGTCAGCCAGACGCGACCACCTGATGTGAGAATCCGCACACCGTAGTGGGCCATCTCCGCCTCGGTGGTCGAGCTGCCGATAGCCGGACTGAAGGCCTGGTGTTCATTCACACTGCTCTCGCTGAACGATTCGATTTCCAATCGGGAGTAGTCGAGAACGCCGGGCACCGCGTCAACGGTCAGGCCGACCAATTGATAGAGATAGCTCATTACCGAGATGTAGTGTGGTTTGTAATTGGTATGGTTGTGACCTCCGTGACCCAATCCCATGTTGTGTCCCAACTCGTGCATCAGGGTGCCCGCCTTCCACAGGTCGGTGCCCCCGGCGGGGGTCCAGGTGCCCAGGGAGACGATCACGTCCTGGGCCGGGATACCCCGGGACAATCCGCTGGAGCCGCTGCCGTTGTACTGGTTGGCGAACAGGGCATAATGAAAGACCCGCGCGCGCTTGCTGTCGAAGTAGTTGGCTTTGATGATGTCGAAATCGGTCCAGGCCGGGCTGAGATTCGGGTCAGCATCCGCGGCCGCGATCTCATCGTCGAGAAAGGCGTGCAATGAGATGCCGGTAGAACCGTCGGGATTGGAAACCGGTGCATTGGCATACGCTTCGACCACCAACTGAACCACCGCTGCTGACGGTCCGAGACCTGGATAGTAGTCGATCTCGAGGAAAACGTCCTTGCGCAGGGGATTGGCGCCATAGTAAGCCAGATCCAATCCGTCGAAACCGAACAGCTCTGCCGGATCGCTCAGACTGTCGCCGTCGGTATCGGTGTTGTGGGGATCGGTGCCATAGTGAGTCTCCGCGTCGTCGCACAGCCCGTCACCATCTGAATCGGTCGCACCGGTCGGGCAGAGTTGAACGTTGTCAACCTGGGAGTGGTAATACGTTTTTCCATCATTCTCGACTTTTTCGTATTCCAGGCGATGCCACGTATTGCGCGGCGTATAGCCCGATTTGGAGACGTAGAAGCGAATCGCTTCTTCCCCGCTGTGGGGAGAGATATACATCGCATCTACCGGATCTACGATCTCTCCATAGGGATCGAAAAAGTAATTGCCGCTACCATTGGTGGAGGTATAGACCCAATCTCCCCAGGTGTGAGCGGCACAGCCGTCGCCTGAGCAATTGGCATACGCCCATACGGTCGCGGATTCGATCCCGCTGTTGGTGGAGGCGTCCTTGACATTGCCCCAGACACATCCGTGAATGGCGCCGGCGACAAGGCCGATTCCGATCACGGCGCCCATAATTTTCGTTCTTCTTTTCATGGTCTCTCCTTCTCTTTACGAGGTTGTGCCTCAAGTGGCGACGACCTGTGCCGTCACATCAGCTTGCCGGGGGCAGTTCACCTGCTGTACATTTCTCGTTCAAAACGCTCAATGCATCACAGAGGTACCCCCGACCGTTTGAATCAGTGTTGACGTCCCTGATGCAAACTTGCCGAGAGGTTCAGCAATTGTCGGGCCAGCTTTCCAATCAGCCGGACGGCCAATTACGCAGATGGTAATTGCAGGCAAAACTGTTTTGTTTTTGGGCGGTTATCCAACCATACAGCGGGATTGGGCCATGCCTATTACCAGTGTCGAAACTGTCGTGTATGTTGGCAGTGTCTGTGACCACAGCCATGACACTCCATACCACCGGAATTGCCGACTGAGGGCTACGGTGAAATCTATTGGGCGAGCTGTTTGTCGGACAGGGCGTCGAGGAAGAGCAGCATCGCGTTTAACTGATCAGTGGTGAGCGTCACCCCTAGTTGGAGAGATGCCATTTGAGTGACTGCGGCAGCGAGGGTGTTTGCCGAACCGTCGTGAAAGTAGGGGTGGGTCAAGGCGATATTGCGCAACGGGGATGTCTTGAAGACGAACTTATCCGAGTCCACTGCGGTCACCTCAAAACGCCCGTAGTCCGTACCATTGGCGTACATGCTGTACCGCCCCATTTTTTTGAATCCGTTGCCGCCGAAGATCGGAGAGTCATGGCAAGAAGCACAACCAATGTCGATGAACGCTTTCAATCCCTGCTTTTCTTCGGCGCTGAGCGCGGCTTGATCCCCGTTCACATAGTCGTCAAAACGGGCATTGGAGACCAGTGTGCGTTCAAAAGCGGCGATCGCTTCGGCCAAATTGTCGTAGGTTATCGGCGGATTGCTCTGGGGAAAGGCGGCGGCAAACAGTTGTGGGTAGTCGGCCATTGCCGCGATTTTATCGATAACCGTTTGCTCATCGGGCATCCCCATCTCAACGGGATTGAGGATGGGCCCCTTGGCCTGGTCTTGAAGGTGGGGTGATCGCCCATCCCAAAATTGCGCGAATTGGAATCCAGCATTCAACACCGTCGGCGAGTTCCGCGTACCGTTCTGGCCTTCGGCCCCGGGAGAGAACTGCAGATTGTCAACTCCCGCCGACCCCGCCGTCACCGAATGGCATGAGGCACAGGATTGGGTGTCATTGATGGACAGCGCGGTCTCGTGAAACAACCGCTCTCCCAGGGTCACCCGCGCAGGTGTGTCGTTTTCACTCCCGGGCATCACATCGGGCAGCGCCCCGAAGATCTGCTGGGCATTGTGCAGCAGCTCGTCCTCATCCAATGTGTCGCCGTCCTCGACGTCGAGGATTTCGCCCTCTTCACAGGCGATTCCGATCAGAAATACAACCATCATCAACAAAAATTTTCTCATGAGTTCCCCCTTTGGACTGCCCGTTCTAGGAACAGTCGGTTTGCTGTTATGCCCTCAATGCCGCCAAAATTCATCGACGGTGTAAACGTTCAATACTGGGTCAAATTGTCATGATTAGTTGTTTCGCGATGTCCAATCTGTTTCCTAGCTCAAACGATCCGATCGATCAAGCGAAACCGTGATGGGACATGAATATCCGCAGTTTAATGAAAAAAAATCATTAAACTCGCACGAGTCATCTAGAACCTATTTTGATTATTGTTGAACTTTTTTTGAATATTACCGGCGTCCAGCAACGGCAGGGCTTTGCCATTGCGAGCGCTAACTGCGCAAAATAATTCGCACTTGTCTTCAAAAAAAATCAAAAAAAGAGCATGTCGAGTGACCCTGATGGCGATAAACAACTTTTTGTAAAAATAGGCGTACTCACCATGAGGGAACAATGATGCTATTCGATACGTTTGCGGAAACAGGGGGGCGATTCCTCGATGTTCGCTTTCCCATCATCTGCGGGGCGATGACCTGGATCAGTGACGCCAAGCTCGTCGCCGCAATGGCCGATTCGGGCGGTTACGGTCTACTGGCCGGAGGCAATGCACCGGTGGACGCGCTTCAGGCAGAGATCGTCGAGACCCGTCGGTTGACCGAACAACCCTTTGGGGTCAACCTGATCACCATCGCGCCCAATTTTGCGGCCCAGCTGGAAATGGTCTGCGAGATGGGATGTCACGCGGTGGTCTTTGCCGGATCACTGCCGCGCAAGCCACAGATTGAAAAGGCCAAACAAAGCGGTGCCAAAGTGATCTGTTTTGCCCCGACCGAAGC
Organism: Myxococcota bacterium; assembly: GCA_028278265.1. Taxonomy (GTDB): domain Bacteria; phylum Myxococcota_A; class Polyangia; order JAAYKL01; family JAAYKL01; genus JANQET01. The sequence continues at coordinate 7,414 of JANQET010000058.1, read as the reverse complement.
GGTCGCTCACAAACTGATCTCCTGGGGAACCGACGCGTTGATTCTCGAGGGCTCCGAAGCCGGCGGTCACATCGGACCGGTCTCTCTGTCAGTACTGCTTCAACAGCTGCTGTTCAAGATCGATACGGTGCCGATTTTTGTCGCCGGCGGCATCGCCACCGGGCAGATGATCGCCCACCTGCTCACCATGGGAGCTGCCGGTGTCCAAATGGGGACGCGCTTCGTCATGGCAGAGGAGTGCTCGGCCCACGATAAATTCAAACGCGCTTTTATGCGGGCCAAGGCGCGGGACGCGATGGCCACCCCGCAGTTTGACAGCCGCTTGCCGGTAATACCGGTGAGGGCGCTGAAGAATGTGAAGAGTGCGGCGTTCAACCGGCTCCAATTCGAGCTGCTGGAGAAATTGGCCAGTGGTGACATCGACCGTCGGGAAGCACAGTACGAAGTGGAGAGTTTTTGGGTCGGATCGTTGAGAGAGGCAGTGGTCGACGGCAATGTGGAGGCCGGCTCGTTGATGGCGGGACAATCGGTGGGGCTGGTTGACAAATTAGAACCATTGGCCAGCATCATTCGAGGGCTCGTCAGCGAAGCGGAGCAAACTCTCGAACAGATCCATCATCGGATGCACGAAGCCGACTGGCCAGCGCAACCGCTCAAATCAGCAACAGCTCCATGAACTGATCCCTCAGCAATGCACAACGACACCCCGGTTGCGCTAACCGCCGGCCAGCTGCGGTATATCCGGTAGATTCCCAGCTAAATAGCATCCATCCCACCTGTAAAAATAATCGGATATTGATCGTTTGATTTTGCCGAGAGTTGGGGACTATGGTAGGGTGGTTGAGTATTGTACCGGTATAATTTGACAACTCAGTTGTGAGGGATATGGGCAAGCTCATTCGACAGGGAAGAGGAACGACCGAAGAGATTTATTTGTGCCGTGAGCACACGGTCGGCCGTGACCCGGGCTGCGGCACCGTGCTGAGCGGAGTGAGCGTCTCTCGGTTGCACGGGCGGATATTTTGGCAGCGCGGTCAATGGTTTCTCAGGGATTTGGGGAGTCGAAACGGCACGCACGTCAACGAACGCCCTTGCGACAGTGGCATCGCTTATCCATTGAACGCAGGGGATCAAATTCTGTTCGGCGACGATAGTGAGACTTGGATTTTACAGGACGTTTCAGAGCCCCGCTCGATGCTGCTTCCGGTGAATAAGGCCGCTGCTGAGGAGCCGATTCTCCTCGAGAATCTGGTGGCGCTGCCCAGTGAGGACCAACCGGACTGGACCATCTTCGGCACCGGCAACGGCACCTTTGAAATGGAAAACGCCTCTGGGGCTCGAGTAGAGTTGGAGCACGGGCAACACGTCACTATCGATGGCAATGAATACCGGGTTCATCTCGTCGGGTTGTTGAGCGGTCTCTTGCCCGAAACCAAGACCGCCGAGCAAGTTTCCAGAACGGATATCACCGCCAAGATGCAGCTCAATATCGCTGTCGCCCCCGACGAAGAGAGCGCTGCGGTGACCTTGTGTGAGGGCCAGGCGAGGCGAACCCTGCCGCCGCGGGTCCACCTGTACCTGCTGGCCCACCTGGCCCGCTTGCGAATTTCCGAGACAGAGCAGTCGACTGGGAATGTGGCAGCCGGACTGGGCGTCAAAGGAAGCACTGCCGGTGATGACCACGGGTGGATCGATTGCCGTGTGCTCTGCAATGACTTGAAAATCGAAGTCGAGTACTTGACCCAACAGGTCTTCCGCATTCGCCAGGATTTCAAGAAGCTCAGCATTTTTGCCGCCGAGATGGTGATCGATCGTCGGCTGAGGGGCAAAATGCGCATCGGGTTCCCCGCCCGCAAGCTCAAAATCGGCTCACTGAGCTAGCCCCTTTAGTTTTAGTGCCCCAAGCCAGTTGTAGGAGAGCGAGTCCCATTCGGATCCGCACCGGTGACGCCGCGGCACGGTTTCTGCACCAGATGTGCTGAAACAGCCAACTCCAGGGAGATTGTCATGAACAGAATCGGTTTTATTTTCAGCGTTGCCGTGGCAGCTGCGTGGTGGTCCGCGTCGATGGCCCGGGCCGATGTGCCGGCCACCCTGAGCTATGCGGGCCATCTGACCAGCGATGACCTGGCGGTCGACGGCACGGTGGACGCGGTGTTTGAACTGTACACTGAACAGTCCACAGGCACTGCAGTTTGGAGCGAATCGCACATCGATGTGGTCGTGGACAATGGACTGCTCAGCGTCGAGCTGGGCGGGATCAACGATTTGACCGGTTTGCTGACCGGAAGCGTCTACTGGCTCCAAGTGACCGTCGACGGCCAGGAGATGGTACCGAGGACCCCGTTCAATTCGGTGCCCTATGCGCGCAAGGCAGCGGAGTCCGATACGGTGGGCGGGTACACCCCGTCCGAGTTGATGAGCAACGCCACCCCCAGCGGGGCGCATGTCTCCTACGACAATTCGGCAAGCGGCATGGGGGCAACCGACATGCAGGCGGCGATCGATGAGTTGATGGCTGAAATAGTTACTCTCAAAGCGGAGAATCGGGATCAGCAAAAATACATCGAAGACAACGCCGGAAAGATTCGCTCCAATAGAGAGCAAATCGACACCACACAATACGCCATTGCGGCAAACGCCTCGGCCATCGCCACCCATGGGACCAACATCGGGATCAATGCCGGCGATATTCACGACCTTCAGTCCCTCACCGCATCGATGAGCATTGTCGGCGATGACATTTACTTTACCGGGGTCAACGTCAATGTGGTCTCCGGATCGGGCGCCACCGACGGCGCGGTCAACGGAGTCGGGAACTTGATTGTCGGCTACAATGAGGAGCGACCGTACAATTCGTTCAAGTCCGGTTCCCACAATTTGGTGGTCGGCCCTTATCACAATTTCAACAACTATGGCGGCCTGGTTGCCGGCTACGCCAACACGGTCACCGGTTGGTACGGAACGGTTTCCGGTGGCTACGAAAACACGGCTTCCCATTTTTACACGTCGGTGTGCGGTGGGCAATGGAATACCGCCTCGGGTCCCGGCGCCTCGGTGAGCGGTGGCTCCTACAACACTGCCGCAGGGACGCGATCCTCAATCAGTGGCGGCCGGTCCAACAGCACACTGTATCAAAGCCACAATACCTGGATCGGTGGCGGAGAGGGCAATGAGGCCCTCGGCGGGGAGTATTCCCGCGCCGGCGGCTCGGTGTGCGGCGGCCTGGAAAACAGCTCCTCCGGATTCGCCTCCTCTGTGAGTGGTGGATATCAGAACAGCTCCGAAGGCAATGCCTCATCGATCAGCGGGGGAAGCAACAATATCGCCGAGGTGGATGGATACTATACCTGGATCGGTGGTGGCGCGATCAACAAAGTCTCCGGCGGGGATGAAGAGGCCGCGGGAGGATCCATCAGCGGCGGTAGGATAAATGTCGCTTCGGGCGATTATTCCTCAATCAGCGGGGGGAGCTCGAACAGAGCCTCGAATTACGCCTCGTCAGTTAGCGGGGGCCAAGCCAACCGGGCATCGGGATTTGCCGCGTCGGTCAGCGGCGGGGTGCTCAACAAAGCGACCGGTAACAGCTGCTCGATTAGCGGAGGTCGGGACAATACAGCCCACGGCTCATACTCGGCCGTGCATGGTGGGTATTCCAATGAAACCCAAGCGTCGTACAGCACCATCAGCGGCGGCTACGACGATGCGATAACCAACACTGGGGCGCACACATATGATTGGCGGGCCGGTGATCTGTACGAAGCAGATTGATCAACAGAAAGGAGCGAACAATGAACAGCAGGCTATTGGCGATTGCTCTGACAATTACCGTGGGATCATTCTGTTTGGCTGACGATGGGCGTGGCGGTGCGCTGCGGGCCGATGCCGGGCCGGAGACGGACAGCGACAGCGACAGTGACACGGGCAGCGCCGTTGATACCGATACCGGACTCGGCGGCGAGCAGCAACTCACCGGTTGGGTGGTCCCCGCATCCGGGGTCTCCACCGGTGGCGTGCTCGAGCTCAAGGGGGGCATTGCCCCGAGTCACGCGGGTCAGCGCAGCTCGGCCGGGGTGCTTTCGATCGTCCACCTGGGATTGGCCGGTCAACACAATTGATGGGAAAGGAAATCCAATGAAAGCCATAGCCTCAATCCTTGTGGCGTGCTCGATTGTGTGGCTACAATCCGGTTCCGCCGAAGCGGAGGTCCCCACCACATTGAGCTATTCAGGTCATTTGACCAGCGATGATCTGCCGGTCGATGGCACGGTCAGCGCCACCTTCGAACTATTCGGTACTGAAACCGGCGGTGCTCCGGCCTGGAGTGAGACCCACGCCGGGGTGGGGGTGGACAATGGTCTGCTCACCGTCGAGCTCGGCGGGACGAACGACCTCACCTCCCTGCTGACCGGCAGTGTCTACTGGCTCCAGGTGACCGTCGACGGACAGGTGATGGTGCCCCGCACCCCGTTCAATTCGGTGCCCTATGCGCGCAAGGCGGCCGAGTCCGACAGGGTCGGCGGATACAGCGCAGCCGAATTGTTGAGCGGTGCGACTCCCAGCGGCGATCAGGTGGGCTATGACAATTCGTCGAGCGGGCTCGACGCGACCAATGCCCAAACAGCGATAGACGAGCTACTGGCGCGTATCGTCGCCCTCGAGGCTCAAAACGCGGCGCAGCAGACCGGGATTGAAACCAATGCCGCCAGCATTGCGAGCAACACCTCGAGCACGGTGTCGAACCGGAATCAGATTGATACCCACTCGGTGGAGCTCGACCATCTCGCTGCGACGGTGGACGACAACGGAATCCAAGTCGGCGCCAATACCGCCGACCTCCGAGCGTTGCAGACATTGACCGCATCGATGAGCGTGGACAACGATGACCTCTACTTTACCGGTGTCAACGTTCGGATCGTCTCAGGGACCGGGGCCACTGCCGGTGAGATCAACGGATTGGGCAATCTGATTGTAGGGTATGACGAACCCCGGTCCAGTGGCTCGGACAAGTCGGGCTCGCACAATTTGGTGGTCGGCCCCTACCACAATTACACCAGTTACGGCGGTCTGGTCAGCGGGTATTGGAATACCATCTCAGGGGATTTCTCCGCGGTCAGTGGAGGGGTCCAGAATACGGCATCCGGTCGGTTCGCCGCGGTGAGCGCCGGCCTCAGAAACACCGCGTCGGCCCTATACGCCGCGGTGAGTGGGGGGTATCAATGCTCCGCCTCCGGCTCGTACGCCTCGGTAAGTGGCGGAGCTTCGAACACGGCATCGGGCGCCGGCACATCCATCTTGGGTGGTTACTACAACGTCGCCAGCGGTGTGCGCTCGTCAGTGACCGGGGGGATTCTCAACGAGGCGGCGGGCACGCACTCCACTGTGAGCGGGGGACGAAGCAACGTAACGGTCGCGGGAGGCCACGGCACCTGGATCGGCGGTGGTGAGGAAAACAGCGCCGACGGCGGGGACGGGGAACACCCCGGCGGCGCCATCGTCGGTGGGCGATTGAATTCGGCCGAGGCGCCCATGTCCTCGATCTGTGGCGGGCTGCTCAACCACGTGACGGGTAATTACGCCACGATCACCGGTGGAAAATCGAACAGCGCCTCCGGGGTCTCGGCTTCGGTGAGCGGCGGCCTGCAAAACGGCGCTTCGGGAAACCAAGCGTCGGTGAGTGGGGGATACAACAATACGGCGTCGGGTAGCAGTGCGGCGGTGGGTGGGGGACAAAACAATTCCGCCGTGGGGACTTACGCCTCGGTGAGTGGAGGCCTCAATAACCGGGCCGAGGGCTACATGTCATCGATCAGCGGTGGGGTACAGAACATCACGTCCGGCCCCTATTCCAGCGTGAGCGGGGGGATGGACAACGTCTCTGCCGGCCAAGCCGCCGCGGTGAACGGGGGCGCCTGGAACATCGCCTCGGGTGGCTCTGCCGCGGTCAATGGGGGAAGTCGCAACCACGCCGGTGCACCATACAGTGCCATCGGTGGTGGGTTCGAGGACCTGATTCCCAATTCTGCCGACGGTCAAAATGACTGGCGTGCCGGCGACCTCTACGAATTCGACTGATCCGAACACCTGTTTTTGCGGGGAGCTCCTGGTTACAGATTGGCCTCGCCGCGCAGCTCGGCTATCTTTTGGTCCAGTTTCTGTTCGATCTCCGATGGGAATGCCTTGCCCTGAGCAGCGCCAGCAAAGACCAGGCACATCCGATCGTCGGTTCGCAGCAGCTCGTACTTGGCCAGCCACATCGAGAGGTGATCGTACAGCTCGTCCAGCTCGGGAATGTCCTCGGCAAAGGCTCGGTTCCGCCCCAGGAGTCGGTGCACGGTGCGGTGTATCTTTTGCATGTCGTCGGTGTGTCGGCGCAGGGCCCGCATGGCGCTTCGTCTGTCCTCGGGGACCTGGTCGTGAAACCGCCGGACGTCGTCATCGAGGCCATCACCACTCGGGGCACCCGGCACGTTGTGCAGGATCGCATCTGCCAGTTTCAGTTGGTTGAAGAACAGCGCCTTGGTGGGCCGGAGCAGTCGACGGAGGTGAACAAAGAAGAATATCCGGTCCCCCAAGTAGCTCGAATCGAGCTCTACCCGCTTGGACGATTGAGTGCGAATCTCCTCTTGAATGCGCAGAATTTCGCCGTGATTGCGGTCGATGCCCTCGCTCAGACCGCCGATTTGCTTGATCAGCCCCTCACTCAATTCGAGCACTTGGCCCAGGGCCTGACCGTTCTTCCTGGTCTGAACGACAATGTTGGGAAGCCTGGCTTTGAGACTCTCGAACTCCTGTTGCTGGAAGTGTTCGAACCGCTCGAGCACCCGGCCGAGCTGAACCATCTTGTTGTCTTCAGAGGAGCGCGACGATTCGTACACCTCCACCAGCAAATCCCCCACCACCGGAATTTGGGAAATGGCTGCCTTGGCCGCCACGTTCAAGACGGGATGCTCCCGAATCATATCGAGGGCCTCTGAAGCGTGTTCTCGGAATTTCTCAAGCAACGACATCTCAACACCTCCCATAGCGAGCCATCAAATATAGGGACCTCGAGGAGTTGGGTCAACGCGGGATACTATCGGACGGGCAGCCAGCCGAGGGACTGCCCGAGAAGGCAGGTCCCGTAGGTGGCGACAAAGGCGATGACCGGTGTGGTGAGCCAGGCGAGCAGGATGTTGCGGAGCACCCGTTTGTTCACGGTGCGTACCCCTTTGACGATGCCGATACCGAGCACCCCCCCCACCACCGCCTGACTGGTGGAAACCGGCACCCCGAGCACGGCGTAGAAGTGAACCGTAACCCCTTCGGCGAGAATGACGACGATGATGCGCGGGAGTGGTTCAATACCCAATTTCGCGATCGAATTGAACAGCGCAAGCGATTTGAGCAACTCGTTCTCGACAAAGCAACGGCA
>JANQET010000506.1 GCA_028278265.1 Myxococcota bacterium | reverse complement strand
CACCCAGGCGATTGCCGTGCACTCATCTGCCGCTTCAAACCCCGCTTCACCGACGCAACTGCGCGCGACCCAAACCTTGGTTCGCGTATCCCAGACATGCGAAGGGATCGGCAATACCGGTGATGGCTCCTGTAAAACCGGTGGGGTATTGGGCGAACTCGGTTGGGGAACCGGTTGGTTTTCACTACCAATTGCCGGAACAGCGATCGATTCGAACATCAATAAAACAAATAGAATAATACAGATTCCAACTAGTAATTCTTTTCTCATCAGCTCAACTCCGGGCGCCCTTATACGCTATTTCACTGAGCGATAGAAGCCCCTAAGTTCAGCGGATACGACTGAATTCATTGCAGCGACAAAGATGAATTTTTATTGCTACAGATATCGATATTGACGGCTCAGCAATAATGTTTAATTTCGCGCCTGCAATCCCTAAACCATCGAACAAATCGTACAACACAATTGTGATTTCAATCCCCAATTGTACAACGGATTACAGTAAGGGCGAATCTCCCAAATCCCCTGAAATCCGCCCGGTTCAGGCGTCAGGGAAGATGGAAGAGGTGCATCGAAGGGATAAGCCGTAGGGGTGAATCTCCAATTTACCTGTCAATCAGGGCGTTTTTTCGCGTCTTCAATAGGGTGAACGGGTAGATCGCCCCGACGCATTCATCCCCACGACGGCGAGCGATCGAGCGAGGTGACCAACGGATTGAGCCATCGGCGATACCGCGCTGCCCGGCCCACAGCGCCCTGATAAATCGGACGTTTTACCTGTTCATAGGACGCCGTGCGCGCAATTCGCCGGTTTTGTTCCGGCGCGAGACACCCCTCGTGCCACGGGAGTTCGGCGAATTCCAACAGCCCTTGAATGACCGGCCGGGGATTGGATACCAATTCCTCATAGTGAACGGGATAGGGTTGAATCGGTTGTTTTTCTGCAAAGTGGGCCATCAGGCGCTCGTACTGCCGGTAGTGTTGGCCGAGCCAGTCCAGCCGGGTGGTGAACGGATGCCGCGCTTTGAAGTTCTTGAAATAACAGGACAGACAGGTATCAAACGGGTCTCTTTGGCAATGAATCACTTTGACCCCGGGAAGCAATCGCGCAGCCAAGGGCAACAGCAGATAATTCGTCAGGGTTTTGTCCGTGAACGCGGGACCAGCACCACCTACCCGCTGCATCTCTTCGAGATACCAACGGGACAGTTCTCCGGCAAACCGATTGTCGACGCGATCGACGTAGTCATACCACTCACCCGAAGGTCCGTACCGATCGCGTATCACATTGGCCACCGTCCTGAGGGCAGCGTGCTCTCCGCACGCAACGACTTGCGGATGTTGCGACAACACCTGCTCGACCAACGTCGAGCCCGTCCTCATGAAACCGACAATGAGAATCGGGCGAGGGAGACAAGAAGCGGTGTCGAATGGTGAGGGCACGGTTAATTCGATCAGCCGATCGATTTCGTCGCGATGCGCGGCCGCTTCATACTGCTCCCCGCGCAGGGTGTTTGCGTTGACATAGTGTTCGAACGCCTCTTCGTATCGGGCGAGTTGATCACAACATTCGGCCGTCACGTAGTGCAGTAGGACCTGCTCGAACGGCGGCCGCTGTTTCTCGAGCGCAGCCCGCAACACCGGCAATGCCGCCTCGGCGCTTCCCACGCGGCGCTTGAGCGTGGCCCAAACCGTGATGGCGTTGGTCGTCCCCTGAGCGGTGGCCAGGGGCGCCACAAGCTCCAATGCGCGATCGTATTCCCCCTGCCGCTCCCATACCATGGCCAACCCGATCCGCGCTGCCCCATCATGGGGTAGTCGAGCCAGGCGTTGCTCAAAGCACCCGGCCGCCTGTGCGTAGTGGCCGACATCAAACAGCACCTGACCGAGCTGCAACAACGCCCCATGTTGCTCGGGAAACGAGCGGACGATCTCCAGCAGCGGCTTAATCGCGGTTTGTGGGTGAGCAGCAGCGATTGCCTGCTCAGCCGCTGTCTGCAGTTGTTCGAGCCTGGTTGAAGCGCGCACCGATCACTCCCTGCGATAGTTCCACATGCCAGAAGAAACGGCGATCCTCAGCGATGCTTAACCGCAGAGATCTTGGCGCATACACTCAAATTACGACTATTGATGTGTGAGTATCTGTTGAAATACTTCTGCTGTCTGGAGGGTCAGTCCTTTGACGACCATTCCAGAGAAGATAGGACAGGTTGCTCCCAACGGCAACCATCGGTAGATTCGAATACAGCAAACAGAGCAGTGCCAATCCGAGCAGTGGTGCGAGCGAGCGCCATGAGCGCTCCGCGATCAACAGGATCTCTTCCTCTGTGGAAAGCTGGAGCCAGCGCTTTGCCTGTTCCCGCTCCTGCTCGTTCGAGATGCTGTCCTGACGATCGAACAACCGGCGGGCGAGCTCGTGGTTTTTCCAGATGAACCGCATCTTGGGATTGATTGTGCAATCCATGGGGTGCTACACACGCTTGTCGCAGCTCCTCGACCCACTGTTTCTTCGCTCGGCGCCGATCGCCGGCGGCCAACAGGCGCAACTGCCACACCGCCAAGAAGGCCATCAACCCGCACCGATCCACGGAGGAATGCTGGTCAGTGTCGATATCAAGGCCAGCTTCGGCTCAGCAGTCAATCCAGCGACCTTGGCATAGATGCCAAATCGATAGGGGCACGACCAGGAAGGCGGCTAGAATGGGGGCCAGACGAGCGATCTTCCACTTGCGAGCACCAAAAGCGTAGTTCACGGTCGCTTGGGCCGCAGGTACAGCGAGGATGCCACCGACGATAAATCCAACGATGACCGTCGCTGAGAGACTGAACGGACTGAACCAGAATTGGGGATCCATTTTCTGGGCGGTCATCGCTTCGGCCAGACCGGCAAATCCGGCCATTCCCCCGGAGCCGGCGAGTTGGGGAACGCTGTACTGCAGCACATAGTAGAAGGCCAACGGTAGACCGAGATAGATCAGTCCCATGTAGAACATGCCCACATAGGCGATGGACCACATACCCGCTGCGAGAACGTAGAGGGTAACGAGAATCGAGGCGACGATCGAACAGGTCATGATGTCAAACCCGGTGATGCAGGCCAGCAACGAGCCGAGCGCGACGACCTCAAATACCATGAACAATGTGTAAGCGATGGCTTTACCGTGGGATAGCCAAAACCTATAAAAATTGCAGCAATTTGAAGTCGACGGTCTTGCGATATCGGCTAAAATAACACAAAGGTTTCAGCTGTTCGGCAACGGGCCGGTCAATCGATACCGGTTCCCCTTGCCAATCGAATGGGGGTATTGTGGGTCGAACGGAACGATTTAGACTCCTTGTCGTAGACGACAATCCGAACATTCATCAGGACTTTCGCAAAATCCTCGGGGGGGACAGCGAGTTCTATTTGCGGGGCGATAAATCGTGGGAGTTCGACGAGGAAGAAGAGGAATCGGAATTCGATTCCTATGATTTGGATTTTGCCATCCAGGGCCAACAGGCAGTCGAACTGGCCAGCCAATCGCTCGAAGAAGGTCGACCGTTCGCCGTGGCCTTTGTGGACATGAGAATGCCGCCGGGATGGGATGGGCTGGAAACCATTCAGCGGTTGTGGGATGTGGATCCCCACATTCAAGTCGTCATCGTCACGGCCTATACCAGCTATCGACGGGAAGATATCGTGGATCGTCTGGGCAACACGGACAAACTGCTGTTCATCCGCAAACCCTTCGACATCGTTGAAATCGAACAGCTCGCCGCGACCTTGTCCAAAAAATGGATTGACTCGAGAAAGGTCGCCGAACGCACCACTGCGCTGGAGAACGCGCAGCAGGCGCTCCAGCAGAAAGCCACCGAGCTCGAAAAGGTCGACAAAGACAAATCCGCGGTCTTTGCCAATATCTCGCGGGAGATCTGGCGGCCGCTCAACCGCATCGATATCCTGGCCGGCCTGTTGCTGGAAAACAAAAGCACAAATCTTACGACGAGCCAGTTGGAAAACGCCGCTGCGATCCAGAAATACGCCAAGGATGTGTTGACCCTCATCGACAGCATTCTCGAACTGGAAAAAAATGACGATCAATGAGGGTCGGCCCTTGCGTATTTATTGTTACGCGAGCCCTAAAACCCCAATATATCGTAAAGTGTTTTTGAGCCCGGCCGATAGTAATTCTAACCATGAATAACGGGCGATAGCGATCAACAGATGTCGTTCAACCACAAGATTGGTCAACTCTCCACGGGCGAATTCAACGTTTTAGCCATCGTCGAGGATCCCGATTTGCTGCAGTCCGTTCGACAGCAGGTCACCGCCTGCGGGGCCAATCTGCTCCACGCGGAGACCGAAGAGGCGTTGACCGCGCTCATCGAGAACCGGAATTTTGCCCTGGTGCTGATCGATGCACAGAACTGTCGGGATCGGGCGGCAAACCTCGCCTCCCGATTGGAGGACGACAAAAGGACTGTCACCACACCGATCATTTTCATCACAGATGTCGCCGATCAACACGCTGAGCGGTTGCTCGACGCCGCTCCGTCGAGCATCGTGGACCTGGCGTACAAGCCGCTGCCAGACGCCGTCCTGCGAGGCAAGATCCGGACGATCATCGATATCAACCGCCAAAAGCTGGCGTTGAAAGAGGCGACCGAGCACACAGTCGATATCAACACCCGGTTGGAGCAGTCGGTGGAGCAGGCCAATCAGATGGCGATCCAGGCGGAGTTGGCCACCAGGGCCAAGAGCGAGTTCGTTGCCAATATGAGCCACGAGATTCGCACGCCGATGAACGCGGTCATCGGCATGGCCGAAATGCTGCTCGATTCCCAGTTGAATATCGCTCAACGGGACTACGCCAAAACGATCCTTACCAGCGCCGAGGGTCTGTTGGTGATCATCAACGACATCCTGGATTTCTCCAAAGTCGAAGCCGGCAAGCTGGAACTGCAAGCGATTGATTTCGACCTGCGGGTGATGATCGACGACATGGCCAACATGATGTCGCTCAATGCCACTCAAAAAGGCCTGGATTTTTACTGTCAAATCAGCCCCGATGTTCCGGCGTTGCTCAAAGGGGATCCGGGCCGACTCCGGCAAATACTGGTCAATCTGGTGGCCAATGCGGTGAAGTTCACCCAGCGGGGGGAGGTGATCGTCAGGGTTCACCTGATCGAGGAAACCGACGATTGCGTTTCATTGAGATTTGAGGTGGTCGACTCGGGGATCGGTATACCCAAAGAGGAGCAAGGACGGCTCTTCCTGCCGTTCAGCCAGGTCGACAGCTCCAAGACGCGCAAATTCGGCGGCACCGGACTCGGCCTCTCAATCTCCAAACAGCTGGTGGAGATGATGGGAGGGGAAATAGGCGTGGTCAGCGATGTGGGAGCGGGCTCCACATTTTGGTTCACCACGGTCCTGGAACAGCGCGCCCACGGGGATTTGGTCGAAATTCCCGCAGAGATCAGCGGACTGCGCATCCTGGTCGTCGATGCCCATCGCAAAAACCGCGAGTTGTTGATCAAACAACTGGCCCATTGGGGGTGCACCGCCAACTCCGTGGTCAACGAGGACGATGCCCTCGCCGAGCTGTTGACCGGCTGCGAGAGCGACAAACCGTACCAGGCAGTCGTAGTGGACGTGTCACCACCCGACCCTGATTCGGAAAACCACCGCACCGACCCCCTGACCTTTGCTCACAACGTCAGACAAATACCGATGCTCAGGGATCTCAAGCTGGTCGTCATGACGACAATCGGCCAGAAGGGGGACGCGTTCAAACTCCAGCAAGTCAATGTGGACGCCTATCTCTCCAAGCCGATCAAGCAGAGCATGCTCTACGATTGCCTACAGCTGCTGTTCGGACAGAGCAGCGGCGAGCAGCCGCAACAGCAGCCCATTCTCACCCGGCACAGCATCATCGAGGATCGAAAAAAACGGGCCAAGATTCTCCTCGTCGAAGACAACGTGGTCAATCAGAAGGTGGCCAACAAAATCATGGAGAAGCTGGGATTCCGCATCGATATCGTCAACAACGGCCAAGAGGCGGTCGACGCGCTGACCGAGGTGCCCTACGACCTGGTGCTGATGGATCAACAGATGCCGGTGTTGGACGGCATCAGCGCGACCCGGATTATTCGCGATCAGAGCGCGCCCGTGCTCAATCCGGAGGTGCGCATCATCGCGATGACCGCCGAAGCGATGACCGGAGACAAAGAGAAGTTTCTCGACGCCGGGATGGACGACTACATTTCCAAGCCGGTGCGCACCGACGAACTCAACGATGTGATCATGAGACAATTGGGCTCGATCGCCCTCTATCCCCGCACCCCCGGCGATGTTCACGTTTGAGCCACGACAAATCGTTCCGACACGTCGCATTTTGACAATTCTTTGACATACGATCTGACGAAAACCATCAAAAATGTTGTAGGGATTGAGGTGACTTTGCCGGTGGCCAAGTTGAGCCAAGGAGTGCGCCGTGAGCGAGAGATGCTATTCGGTTATAATCGGAACGGGAAGCTACATTCCAACTGAGGTGGTCAAAAACGATACCTTCCTAGATCGGGATTTCTACGATGACCAGGGCTGCCGGATCGACCGTGCAAACACCGAGATTATTGAGAAATTGCGCGCCATCACCGGCATCGACGAGCGGCGCTATGTCACCGACGACCTGGTTACCTCGGACATCGCCTTCTTTGCCGCCGAAGATGCGCTGGCCTCGTCGGGTACGGACAAAGAGAGCCTCGACTACATCATCGTGGCCCACAATTTCGGCGACGTGGATCATCAAAACCGAAAATCCGACCTGGTCCCCTCGCTCGCCTCGCGAGTGAAACGCCATCTGAAAATCAACAATCCCTACACCGTGGCGATGGATATCCCCTTCGGTTGCCCCGGGTGGCTACAGGGCACGATTCAGGCCGATTTCGTCCTCCGGGCATCCCCTGGCAAGAGGGCACTGGTCATCGGCGCCGAGACGTTGTCCCGGGTCTCCGATCCCCACGACCGGGATTCGATGATCTACGCCGATGGGGCTGGAGCGATCATCCTCGAATCGGTCCCTTCGACCAATCCCAAGGGTATCCTCTCCCACGTCTCCCGCTCAGATGCGGTCGAATACGGCACCATGCTGCACATGGGTCAATCCAATAACCCGGCCTATGATCACGACGCCATCTTTCTCAAGATGCAGGGACACAAGCTCTACAAGTATGCGCTCAAAACCGTGCCCAAAGTGGTCAAGCAATGTCTGGACGACGCGGGCTTGTCGCTGACCGACATCAAGAAGATCTTTTTGCACCAGGCCAATCAGAAAATGGACGAGCAGATCACCAAGCGGGTGTACGAGATTTACGGGCAGAAGAACATCGGTCAGCAGGCCATCCACGACATCATGCCCCTGACCATCTCCTGGCTGGGCAACAGCTCCGTGGCGACCGTTCCGACCCTGATGGACTTGACCTTCAAAAACAAGCTCAACGGCCACCACGTCGTCACCGGAGACAACGTCCTCATCGCCTCGGTTGGCGCAGGCATGAACGTCAGCGCGCTGGTCTACCGCATCTGAAAAACGCCCGCTCGTCCTTCGTTCAGATTTCGGGATTGAACTGGTAGCCCGCGCCGCGAATGGAAATCAAAAAGACCGGCTTAGAGGGATGGGGCTCGATGATCTTGCGCAGGCGCAGGACAAAGGTATCCACAGTTCGCGTGGCCGTATTCGGCTCGTATCCCCAGACCGCGGTGAGCAGCTCTTTGCGGCTCACCAGGCGCCCGGGTCGCATCATGAAGTAACGCAATAGGTCGAATTCGATTCGCGTGAGCTGATGCGTCCTGGCCCCGATTTGGGCGCTGAGGTTTTCCGGGTTGATCTCGGCCTGGCCGAAGCTGAAGCTCCGTTGATCGGGTGTCGCCGGCGCTTGCCAAGCCGCCCGCCGCAACAGTCCGGCAACGCGCAGCATCAGCTCCTTGAGCACGAACGGCTTGGTCAGATAATCATCCACACCGCACTCCAACCCAGCGATTCGATCCTCGTCAGCGGCCATCGCCGTCAACATCAGAATCGGCACTCGGGCGTCCACCTGGCGGATCGCCCGCGCCACCTCGAACCCGTCGATCCCCGGTAGCATGACATCCAGCAGGATGAGATCGTAGTCTCCCTCCCCGAACAACCGGAGCGCCTCCTCACCGGTCGGGGCCACCGTGGCCTGATATTGCTCGAGCTCAAAATTGAAAACCAATCCCTGAGCGATGTGCTCTTCGTCCTCGACGACCAATATTTTCATCGAACTCCCCTAGCCGAATCGATCCGCGGCAACCTGACCGAAAAAGTGGTGCCCTTTCCGCTGCCCTCGCTTTGCGCGGTGACTCTTCCCCCGTGCAATTGAACCAACCCCTTGACGATGTAAAGCCCCAGACCGCTCCCCTTGCTCGACGCCTTGCTCCCCGCTGCTGCGCGGTAAAACAGCTTGAAGATTCTCGTCTGTTCTTTCTTTTCCAACCCGATCCCCTGATCGGTTACCTGGAGCACCGCCCATTTGCCGGTCGGGGTGACCCGCAACCCGATCTCCGTGCCGGAGGGAGAATAGCGCTCCGCGTTGCGCACCAGATTGTTCAACACCGCATCGAGGGCATTGGGGTCGGCGAAGACCTCACACTCCTTAGCCTCTACGATCAGCTGATGACCGTCAGTGGTAGACGGTTGAGTCTGTAGTTTCTGCTCGACAAATTTCTCGACAAAGCCGGCCAACTCCAACTTCTCTTTGCGCAACGGCATCCGACCGTGCTCCAAGCGAGTGGCATCGAAAATACTCGACACTTGCTGGGAGAGCCGCTGAACGTCGACGAGCATGTTATTGACGAACACCTTTCGCTGCTCCCGCTCCAAATCCCGATCGCGCATCGTCTCCAAATAGAGCTGGACTGCGGTCAGCGGCGTGCGCAATTCGTGGCTGACCACCGAGAGAAAGTTCTTCATCTGTTTGTTGACGATGGCGTGCTTGGCCAGCAAAAAGGTGAGGATGATGTAGCCGCCGAAAATAGCCGCGAGCAGCAGGATACCGAGCACCAGCGGCGCCCAGGACACCAGATCCTGCGTCGAGAGCCCCTTGTCCTCGGCCAACTCGATGACCTGTTGATACCGCCCTAAAAAAAAGAAAATCCAAAAGAGAAGCGTGCAGGTCCAGGTGATGTTGAGGCCGATGATCAGCGGTACCGGATGAAAAATCGCCCGGATGATTCTGTTTTCGCGCAACCCGCTCACCCGTCTTACTCTCCTTGAGCCGAAGCCGGACGTTCTGCCTTTTTCCTACTGCAGCATCCTCTGAGCGACCAGCGCTGGGTCAGCTTCGGACTCGACTTGGGAATCGTGGGGGGTTTGGCTGAATTTGGCAAGCGGGAAATGATCTGGGCCGGGCTGGTTAGCGCCTCTTCTTCTTTTTACCTCTCTTCTTCTTGCCCCTCTTTTTGCCCTTTTTCTTCGCTTTGTTTTTACCCTTCTTACCCGCTTTTTTGACCTTACCCTTCTTCTTGCCCGGCGAGGGAATCTCCTTCAGGTACGGTTCGACGATGATCTCGATGCGCCGGTTCTTCTGCCGTCCCGCATCGGTGTTGTTGCCGGCGATGGGATCGTATTGGGAAAACCCTGCGGCGACCAATTTCGAGGGGGCCATGCCCGCCTTGACCAACGAGCGGGTGACCCGCACGGCGCGTGCCGTGGAAAGCTCCCAGTTCGAATCAAAGTCGGCTTGGGAAATCTTGACGTTATCCGTGTGACCGCCGATGACATAGCGCTTGTTCTGCACCCGCTTGAGAATCTTGGCCACTTCGCGCAACGCTTTCTGGCCGTCCTCGGTGAGATCGGCGCTACCCGATGGGAAGAGCACCTTGGCCGGCAGATTGACCACCATGCGACCCTTGCGGAAGGTCACCGAGAGCTTGCCCGCGTTGACCATGCTCTTGAACCGGTTGGAGAACGCCTTGAACTGGGCCAGCTCCCGTTCGGCTTTGCGCTGCTCCGCTTTGAGATCGGTTATTTTCTCGCGGGAGTTCTTCAGGCGGTCCTTGAGGTTGTCGATGCGGTTGTCGGCCCGTTTCTCCGTTCGCTTCTTCTTGGCCATAATCGCATCCCGCTCCTCGGTGCGGGTCTGCAACTCGGTTTTACAGCCGGCCAGCGTGGTGTCTGTTTGCTGGGCCTTGGCAGTGACCTCCTTGAGCTTGGAACTCGTACTGCTGGAATAGATGCCCAGCACGCAAATCCCGATAACCAACAGCGCCATGAAGATGATCACAAACCATCGTTTTTGACTGGATTGAATGTGAATAATCTCGGTCTCACCTTCGAGAATGGACTTCACCTTTGACTTCTTTTTTTTCGGTGGCGGCGGTGGGCTTTTTTCACTCATGGTTTTTCCTACTTGGTTTGGGAACGAGTACCGTTCCGCGGTTTGATCGATTATTGATCATTATAGGCGCGTTTTCAGGCCAAGCTCAAGGGCTAGCCAGCAACGCCGACGGTCTAACTGCTCTTTTTTTCAACTAGATTTTTATTATACAGCATATCTGCTGTTCGACAAGCGATGACGATCCCCCGGATAGCGTCAGGCGGGCTCGCGCAGCTTGAAGCGGACGATCTTTCCGGTCGGGGTCTTGGGCAACTCGTCGACGAATTCGATCCACCGCGGGTACTTGTACTTGGCCAATCGATCTTTGACGAACGCTTTGATCTCGTCGGCCAGCTCTGTCGACGCTTTCCCCGGATCCCCCAGCACGACGAACGCCTTGGGTTTGATCAATCCGTCCTTGTCCCCGTGACCGATCACGGCGCACTCCAGCACCGCGTGGTGTTCGGAGATGCTGCGCTCGACCTCGATCGGTGAGACCCAGATGCCCCCCACCTTGAGCATGTCGTCCCCGCGGCCGTGACACCAGTAGTATCCCTCTTCGTCCTGGTGAAA
>JANQET010000505.1 GCA_028278265.1 Myxococcota bacterium | reverse complement strand
CCACAAGGTGGTGTACTGGGCCTGGTGGCTGACGTCGGATTGCGGCCGAAGCCTCGCCCGGTGGGGCTTGTTCATGTTGGCGGTCACCGCGTTGTTCGGTTTGGTCTACAACCTGGTCGACGTCGACTACGGTGCCCATCAGACAGCGTTCTCCCCATTCTATTTCAGCGTGATTACCCTGACGACGCTGGGCTACGGAGATGTGGTGCCCACCTCGATCGCGGGGCAGGCGATTGCAGCGATTCAGGCGCTGCTCGGTTATGTGGGATTGGGGGGGCTGCTCAGCATATTGTCAAACAAAATAGCCCGCCGGGCCGACTGAGGGAGTTGTCAGATGTTTTCATTCTTCAAGCGACAAAAAACCGACCCGGTAGCCAAGCTCAAAAAGGTATTGGGCGACTATGCCTTGCCGTCGTTTCCCGGAACGATCATGGAGACCCTGCGCACGATCAGAAACCCGGAGGCATCGGCGAACGACGTGGCCAAGGTGCTCGCCGTCGATCCCGGTCTGACGGTCAAGGTGTTGCGGATGGCCAATTCGCCGATCTTCTCCCCCTCCAAGAAAGTAGAAAACCTCTCCCAGGCGGTAGCGCTAATCGGCCTCTCCCAGCTGGAATCGGTGGTATTGTCCGTGGCTGTCAAATCGTCAGTCCCGCAAGCGCCCGCAGGCGGGTACGATTTCTCCAGCTTTTGGCACACCGCGATGGTGCGCGGAATGGTCGCCCAAGGGCTGGCCCGGCTGCTTTGTCCAACCCGGGTGGCTGAAGCGTTCACCGCCGGATTTCTGCAAGATATGGCGGTCCCCTTTTTGTATAAACAACGCACTGAGGAGTATGCACCCATTCTCGAAGCCTGGAGCACCTCGTCTGAAGAGTTGACCACCCTTGAGCGGGCTGTTTTTCCCTGGGATCACGCAGAGGTGGCCACCTGGATTTGCCATCAATGGGATCTCCCGGAGAACATTGCCTCGGCGATTGGGGGCCACCACGGGGCCAACCCGGAGATCTACGACTGTCCTGCACCGGTCTCTCTGGTCGTCTCCCTGCGTCAAAACGACGACAGGGGGCAAGGCACCCAGGCGTTGATCGACGCGGCCAGTGAACAACACGGTATCGCCGGCGAACAGACCGAGGCTCTGCTCGCCGCCAGCTTCGAAGAGGCCGACTCCTTGAGCCGCCTGATGGTATAACCTCGCCGGGGAATATTCCGTCCGGCTGAGACGTCCCCAATGCAAATGCCGACAGCGCTGGGACATGCGATGGTGGGTTTGGGATGCGGCGCCCTGGTTGCAAGCCGCCAGCTCCCCCGGCGGGCCCGTCTCTCGACAGTGGCGGTGTTGGTGCTGCTCGCCGCCCTGCCCGACCTGGATGTGATCGCCTTTGCGCTGGGCATCCCCTACCGCGATCCCTTCGGACACCGGGGATTCTTTCACTCCCTATTTTTTACCACGTGTTGTGGCGCCATCGCATGGTGGATCCACCGCTTAAGCATTCGACTTTACTCAGACACCACTTTGAGCTGGTCCGCGCTGTTGGTCTTTCTGATCGTCGCCACGAGCCACCCGCTGCTGGACATGCTGACCGACGGCGGACTGGGTATCGCCCTTGGGGCACCGTTCTCCAACGAACGATTGTTCTTCCCCACACAACCGATCCCGGTCTCCCCCATCGGGCTCTCCGCCCGGTTACAGCCCATCCTGCTCTGGGAAGCCGCCGTCTTCGCACCACCGGTGGTGCTCATCTGGATCGGACGACGCATCGTTTTGAACCGATAGTGCCCGCTGCGACTCAAAAAATGTCAATCGCCGGACCGAGCCAGCCGACGGGTTGGATCGGCCGCGTTTCGAGCAGCACTTGTTCGGTTTGTAGGGCCAGCTCTACCTTGTATCGGCGCTGACCGATGTGGAATGCGACATTTGCTTGCACAAACAGCTCAACCCGATTGAACAACTCCAATCCACCGTAGATCCCGGGCGAAATCGCCCAATTGGCGGCTGTCTTTCGGGGGTGGGCAGCGATTTCCGGACAGCTGTTCTTGGTGGCATGAGTGGTCAATTCCAGCGTGCCGCTCAATGCCGCGCCAAAGCGCCATCGCCCGAAGGTGCGATGATATTCGACACCAACCGCGATCGGGTGGTTGGCCAATTCGAGTGTGACGCAACTCTTGGTGGTTTGGATACGTTGAAAGAGGGTGTACCCGCCAAAAAACGAAAGGTTGTTCCAGGGGCGAAGAAACAAGCCGGGCCCAGAATCCGTGGAGCACCGATAATTCGCTGGAATAGCTTCTCAGGGCATAGGCGGTCCTCGCCCCAAACCGGCGAGGGGCGGAGCCCGCAGCGCGCTCGACCGTGGAGTGGGCGGCGTTGTCGATTTGTTCCAGTTTGTCGGGGGTGGTCAGAAAGCAGATGGTCGGCCGTCCTCCCCCTGCGCCCTCGTCAGCCCGTGCATAATCGAGATAAGCGTTGAAAAATAAGGCAATCCATAAGATTGACCAACCGGGCGCAGGGGGGTGCTGGACATGCGACATCACCTCCTCTCAATTAAGACGAATGAGAGATGAAGCTCGGTGATCTTTTTTGAAAACGGCTCAATTTTCTTCTCGTCTGCCTCCTGGAACGATAAATATCCGTCCTCCCAACGGTTCATTGGTGACCCGGTCCGGTGCACTGACTATCAGATCGGCATACCCGTCGCCGTTGAAATCCCCAGCACCGGCGACTGAATGCCCGGCATAATCTCCCTGTTCGTAATAATCACCGTCACCGAACTCTCTAATTCTGGTTCCGCCGTACAAGGCAGTATCGGCAAAAGAGAGAGATCGCAGACCTATCGAATCCCCGACCCGATTCAAAAATCTGCTTGTATAGTGGCGGGAAGGATCGATTTGGGACAGATCTTTTTTGGATTATTTTGAGACGCGGGTTTAAACAAGGTTGTGTACCTCGAAAGACTGAGAAAGGATCGGAGAGATGAATAGAGCTTATGTTGTCAGTATATTCGCGGGAATCGTCCTGGGCTCGTCGCCTGCGGTGGCCCAACTCGGTTTGGTGGAGCAGATTTCCCTCTCGGGCGATGCCCGCCAGTTGGCGGTTGAGGATGGCGTGGCCGCGGTTCGCACCTCGAGCAACCAGGTCACCATCGTGGACGCGACCGAGCCGGGCACGGTTTCCTCAATCGTGACCATGCACTTGGGCAGCTCGATTGGACCACTGACGATATCGGACAGCAGGGTGGTTGTCGGCAAACAGCGCTGGTCCTGGTGGAGCGGCGATGACGAGCTGCGCGTGCTGGACGTGACCGACCCGGCGTCCCCCTACGCCACCCACCACAGGGATCTGTACGACCGGCCGTGGGCCCTGGCTGCCAACGACCAGTTCTTGGTTGTCGGCACACAGCAACAGGGATTTCAGATTTTCGAATTCAACGGCCCCCACGTTTACGGTCCACTTTTTCAAGAGCAGAACACGGGCGGGCGAATTGAGGATATCGAGAACCAAGGCGATCTGTTTTATGTACTCTCATCGAGCCGGTTGATGATCTACGAGGTGAGCGATCCCACCACCGTGATCCCACTCTCGTCGATCGGACTACCGGGCAACCCGCGCCGAATCTCGGTTCGCGGTAATCGCGCCGCCGTGCTCAACGCCGACAACAGCGTGTCCTTTATCAGCATCGTCGATCCACAAACACCGTGGGTATTCGCCAGCTACGATGGATTGAGCAACGCCAGCGATATCGTCTTGCTCGACCGCCACGCGATTGCCGCCACCGACAGCGGTCTGCAGGTCATCAGCACGGTCAATCCACTAGCTCCCGAGCTGTGGGAAGTGTTCAGCCTCTTTGACATTCCCCGCCGGCTCGCCCTCGACGGACAGATGGTGTACGCCACGGCGGGCAATGCCGGTCTGTTCACCGTCGATGCCAGCGCCTATTTCGCTGAGCCCGAACCCTATGACGGACCGGTCTACGACCTTCGGGTCCGCGACGGGATCGGCTATGTAGCGGCGGGCGAAGAGGGACTGGCCGTCCTCGACATGAGCGATCCCGCAAACCCGCTACTCACGTCGGCGCTCGCACTGGGAGGAACGGCCCGCGCCGTTGAACTCCAGGGAGATTTCGCCTTCCTGGCGCTGGGCAACGCCGGATTACAGGTCGTCTACATTGCCGACCCGATGCTGCCGGTTCCGGTGGCGACTCTCGACACCAACGGCCGGGCAATCGAAATCGCAATCGACAACGGCCTCTTGGCCCTGGCCGACGAAGGGGCGGGCATTGACTTGTACGACATCTCTTCCCCCTCCGCTCCTTTCCTGGCCAGTGAAATCTTGAGCGATATCGGCTGGGACGTAGCCTTTACCAACGGGTATCTGCTGACCACCGAGGGGGGGCAAGGGGTCGCCGTTTACGATGTGAGCGTTCCATCCGGACCGATGGAGCTGGATCGGGTGGCGCTCGACAGATGGGCGTACCAGGTGGAGGTGATCGGCGACACGGTCTATGTCACGGACGTATACGGCGGACTGCACGTTTTCACCCTGAGCGATGTGGGAACCTTGGCCCCCATCGGCCAGATCGGCGGTGTCGGCTTTCGCGAGCTCACGGTTAGCGACGCGGATCTCTTTGTCACCGAAAAGTCCCGGCTCTACCGCTACGATACCCGCGCCCCATTTCGCCCGGTCTTTCGCTACGTCCAAACCGCGGGCGGGTTCATCTACGGCACGCTAGTGGTGAATGACCAGCTGTTTCTGGCCCTCGGACCGGACGGCATGGAGCGGGTTTCCCTCGACCAACCCCCGTGTCTCTTCGACGACTTGACCCTTTCGTTCACCTATGTCTCCGAACCCACCGAAGCCCGCCCTCACCGCTATCCGTGGACCGACGAGGAGATAGCTTTTCTGCAGGCGCTGTTCGGCATTGATGAAGGACCGGAGGGTCAGCAGTGTCTGGGGTACGGACTGTTCGACCGCATTCAGCGGCTGATCGGCCCCCCGGATCCGGTGATCGGGGAGGATGGTATCGAGCGTTTTCAAATCAACGTCCAAAAACGAACCCGCATCGGGATGGGGTCGATTGCTGCGTTCTACGACGGCGAGAACATCGTGCTGTTGATCGATCCCGGTGATCCCATCGAAGACAAGCATCTGGGCAGCCTAGCCCATGAGCTGACCCATGCCATCGACGGTTCACTCGAGGCCTATCATATGCTGCTGGGCGAGGGCGTGCCGGTGGCGATCGAGATTCTGGTCGCCGAACAGCTCCTGCTGTCGACGAAGTGGCGGCCCTGGTTGAGGAGCTGTCACGACTTGGACCTGCCGGGCATTGCCCAATACCGCGGGTCGGGCTGGAATCAGATGATCAACCTGGAGCGGTATGTGGGGAGTGGCTGCTTTTGGCTTCAGCAATACCACGCTGCCCTCGCCGAGGGGAATGAATTCTTCTTCAGGGATCTCCGCGACCTGACCACCGCCGCACCTGACCCCGGTGATCCGGAGGTGGACACCATTCGCCAAGCGATTATCGATGCCGCTCCGGCCTGCATTGAGGGCCGGGCCCGGGAGGATTGGCTCGGGAGCCGCCACATTTTCGATACGGAACAGCCCTTGCCCAGCTTGGAGGTCTACTTGGGACCGGAAGGCACAGGTCTGGGTTCGGGTCGTTTGGGAAAGATCCTGTTCTACAAACGGCATCTCGAGTCCGACCGCTACCGGGAGGTGGTGCCGGAAATCGATCTGTTCGACGAGATGGACATGACCGACTTCTATGACGCCGAGGTCGACGGAGGGTGGACCCTCTACGACTATGAGGGAAACATTGTCGGCGATCTGGTGCGGGAGTACGGCTTCAACACCCTGGGCTTAGGCGGCCCCCGCTATTGGGCAAAAATTACCGAGATACCAGTAGAGGACGAGCTCCCCCCTTGCCCAGGGGACACCGACGGAGATGGCTACACCAGATGTAAATCTTCGCAGCTCGCCTGGTTGACCGTCACCTACTCGGATCCCCTCACCGGCGATGAAACAGTGGTCGAGCACGAATGGGAAACCTATCGGTTTCACGGCTACGCCGGCGGCGACATTCTCGGTGTAACCCGAGATTTTGTCACCGGCAAGGTACGGGTCAGTCTGCTCGAGGCGGGCATCCAATACGACGCCTTGGTCGAAGGGGGCGCCTTCGGAAGCTCTCCAAACGGGGCACTCATACCCGAGGCCGAGCAGGTGTGCCCCCTGAGCGCCGAGCCGCGCTTTGCCTGTCCCACTGAAGAGGCCGGCTTCTACACCCAAAAAGAGGTGGAGATGATAAAGCTGCACTGCCAGGAGTTTACCCGCATCACCCCCTCCTCCCTCACCATACGGCACTACCGGGGACCGGTGCGGGTGGAGCGCATCGAACGGATCGACGGCCTCAACTATCTAGTGGAACCCAAGTACTACACCAAAATGATCGACCGCTTGGATGTTGTTTATTGATTATTGCTGCTCATTGTTCCGCGAAAAGGCTTTTTTTTCGACCCTTCGTTCGACGAATTTTTCGATTCAACTTTTTGATCAGCCCATTTAATCGTTTGACTGATGCCAAATCATCGGAACGAAACGTTCGCACCATCCCCAGGGCCTGCTCAAAGTACCGCAATGCGACGAGATAGTCTCGCTGCTGATGATGAACACGGCCCAACACACTCAAAGTACTGATCATGTTCGTGTGACCATTCGGAAAGATACGACGTTCGATTTTCAGCGCCGATTTAAAGGATTTAATCGCGGAGGCAGTGTCCTCAAGGCTCAAGAAGACAAACCCGATATTGTGCAGATTGGTCGCCACCGAGGGATGAGCATTGCCATGAATGCGCTGATTGATCTCCAAAGCGAGGTGCAGCGCCTTGAGCGCACCGGTAAAATCCCGCGCTTGTCCCAGCGACAGAGCGGTATTGTTCAGAGCAGTGGCAACTGCCGGATGGTCTCTAGAGTAAGTCACGTGTTCGATGCGCAGCATCTGTTCAAATGCCTTGAGTGCGGCGTGGTGATGGCCGAGATCATCGAGACATATCGCCAAACCATTCAGATCGCCGGCAATCGCAGGGTGGTCGGCAGGGTAAACCCGCTGGTGGATTTCAAGCGCCCGCTCAAACAGGGTCAGCGCTTCCTCACACTTGTCTTGTTTGCTCAGTAGATGTCCGATGTCCTTGGCCAACGAAGCGATCGCATGATCCTGATCGCCGTCCATCGACTCGACGATGATCAGCGACTCCCGATACGCATCGAGCGCCCGGTCATAGTGGCTCATCGCCGCCAGAACGTCACCCATCGCCGCCAGCACATGGGCATAACTTTCACTGGTGGGACCGCTGGTGACACGATATAGATCGCGCGCCCGTTCGAGCAGTTTCAATGAGCGAGGGTAGTCCGCTTTGATCCGCCAGATGATACCCTGGTCTCTGATCACATCAGCCTGAAGGCGCGGGGCCTGTATTTCACGATAGAGCCGTTCGGCCGTGGACAAATAGTCCAACGCGTCATCGTATCGCGCGGCGCGCCAGGCGTCCCGACCCTTTTTAGCGGCGGACTCCGCTTCGATGCGTTTTTCGCTGAACGCGCTCTTCTGCTGACAAGCACAGATCCCCATCAAGAGACAAAAAAGAGAGCACACCACACGCTGGTACCACACCGTCAAAGTCAAAAAACACTACCTTCCCAAACGGTTTCTAGAAACCTACCACCCTTTTCCTGGCTGCTCAATCAGCTGAAAAAGGCCGAGACTCGCTCTTGGCGTTTTCAGGTCGCTCCTGACCTCGTCGCACTTTTTTGATAGACTAACTCAATGCCGATGTAGCGATTAGAAGGGGTATTCTCAAAATGAAGGAAATTCAGTGTCACTTATGGCTGAGAGGAACGGTCCTCTTGGCCTTTCTGGCCAATTGTTCTGGCAACCATCAAAGTTCGAACCCGGACGGAGGCGTGGTCGACAGCGGTCAGGCAGATGGAGGCGCTGACGCCGGTGGTGATGACGATACTGACTCTGATGGGGATTCGGACGGTGAAGAATGCACCTATTGCTTTGAGTTTGAGCTCGAGGCGTGCGATGAAAATAATCCGGCTGTTAAAATCGTTGACGCCGGAGAGGCACTGAGCGATCTGATCGCTGATGAACAGTACAGGATTTATTGCCTACGTCCCGGCGCGTACCGCGGGATGACGATCACTCGGAGGGCGCCGGCAGATGCGCCGGTGCTGATCAGACCGCTTGAGGAAGATCGTCTCAGACCTTGGGATTTTGCGCCTGAGGAAGTACCGAGCATCGGCGCAGCGGGCGATAGCAGCTCTTCGGTTCGCACCTCATTTGAGGGCGCCCAGAATATCATCGTGACCGGCATCCGATTTTTCCCGGGGCGAATCAGAGTGACAGAATCCGAAGTCGACAACGAACCCAGTCGAACCATCGTTCTCGACAGCGTGCTCGTTGAAGGTACTTATGAAAGTTCGGGAACACAGATTTACGTTCCGCGGGCTGAAAGCATTTGGATTCAAAACAGCGTCCTGCGCGAAACAAACCGTCTTCAGCGAGATGTCCATTGTATCGGCCTCACCGGAAGGGTTGCGGACGCCACCATCACCCGAAACGAAATCTACAACTGTGCCGGAGACGGTGTCCAACTGATCTCCGACGAAGGGGGGGGTTCCGTCATCAGCGGTACAAAAATCGTCGAAAATCATATCTATCAGACGCCGGATTTTCACTTTGAGGTTGAGACTCCGGACGGCACCATCATTTGTTCCTATGGAGAGAATGCGATTGATATAAAGGCCACTTCGGCGGACTCTACGACAATTATTTCAGGTAATATCATGAACGGTTTTCGGCCTGCGGTTGAGGGTGAATTCTTGGCCGCCGCTGTTACGATTCACTATATTGGCAGCCAAAATATCGTCATGAACGACAACGTGATGTTCGATTCCGGCGGAGGGATAGCGCTCGGGGCCAGCCCGGGAAATTGTATGCATTTTCACAACAATCTCATCCACGATATTTTATCGATGGGCATTTGGTTGCATGCAGACTCTGAGGTGAACCTTTTCACCCACAACACGATTTCTGTAGGTGAGTTACATTCAACCTATGAAGGCGCCACTATCAGTCGACGAGATACGCTCGATTCAATGTTTGCGAACAACCTGTTTGTCGGCCCGCTGCACAGCTCGTTCAGCCCGCTCCTTCCCGATTCGTTTGCCGTTTTTTACAACACTTTTATCAACTATGAACCGACCCATGTGTTCTCGAATCAGTCCCCCTCCAACAATCAGGAGTTTTCCGGAGTCATTCGCGATGAGTGGTTTGACGACCACTGTTTCAAGATTCAACCGCTGACCGCCCCCAAGACCTTCTGCCTTCCCGCGGTTGTGCCGAACGCGACGTCGGTTCTCGGAGGAACTGCCAACAAGGACATTCTCGACCTCCATCCCGCTGGTATCGATTTTTTTAACAAATGTCCGATGCTCTCTGCCGACTACGAAGGTTTGACCACCCCCGGATTTATCGAAGCGGTGCCCTGAGTCCCAATATAAAGGAAAAGCCGAATGGAAAATCCCTATGCCCCCCCTTAAGCGAGTTGAACGCCGAACGCGGTGTGTCGGATCGTTCGCGCTCCGACAAAGATCTTTGTCAGGACGGCCTACATGTCGTCAGCCGTAAAGAAGCCACCTGGCCGGACAGATGTGTGGTCTGCAACGCGCCGGCCAACGGATTTCTGTTGAAGCGAAAACTCTCCTGGCACCATCCGGAATAGTCCTATCCAGAGTGATTACTCCGGTGCGCATCTCCGATGATTGGGTCTGGGTTCGAGTCGGCAAGCCCTTCTGGAAATCCCTGGGCTGACCTTTCTGTCGTCGCCGTCAATCAGTGGCCGGCCTCGTCTATCCATTCACGGTAGCGGTGATGCTGCGCGAGTTGTATACTGTCGATCACCGAGTTGTGAATGCCATCGAATGTTGCCGAAGAAGGAGCGGGACCAATGGGTGATAGAGACAGCGACAAGGGATACATGGGGCTGGGACGGCTCTCTCCCGGCGCCGGGGTCACACCCGAGACGACCATCGTCGGTGGTCAACCCGACAGGGCGGCGGGAGGGGACGACAAGTCGGACGGCCAGCAGATGATTCCGGTGGGGTTGGAGCAGGTGTTGTTTACTGCGGCCGTTTCACCTGCGTTCGGTGCGGAGCTGTTGGAGCGGCGACTTGACGCAGTTGCAGATCAGGGGTTTTCCCTCACCGGGATCGAGCAATCGGTGTTGCGGGCGATTCCCCGGGATCAACTGGCGACGATGATCGCCAACATCGATGTCTCCCAGCAGAACGTGGCTCGGCGCGACTTTTTGCGCAGCGTTGCCGCCACCCTGGGTGTCGCCGCAGTGGGTCAGTCGTTGGTTGCCTGTGATCCTCCTGCCGAGCCGACCAAGGGCATTCGGGCAGACCAACCCACCGTGCCAGTGGAACCGAGTCGACCGAGCGAGCCACCCGTGTCGAAAGACCACCCCCAGGTGAAAACCACATCGGAGATCGAGATAAAACCACCGCAAGATGCCGGCACTGACCCCCCACGTCCGCCGGTGAAACCACTGAAAACCGATCGCCCGACCGCCAGTCACGGCATCCGGTCGGAGCCGAACCCCCCGACACCCAAACCGACACCCAAACCGGTGAAGATTCCCCATTCCCCTCCTGACAAGAGTCCCGGCGGGCGCACCCGCGGGATCTCCCCCAAGTAACTTCTTATCGCTGCCACGGTCTATTTTAATTAAATAAAAACAATAATTTACAAATTTGACACCCTGTGATAGAGAGTGCTATCATAGTATATCAAATGCAATCACACCTCCTTTCAACGGCAGCCACTATCGTCTCAGCAGGGAGGCCCCTCACCATGGCGACATTGGCCGCCGAGGCAGGGGTTTCCCGCTCCACCGCCTATCGGCACACCGGTGGTCGCCGGGCCTTGTTGCGCCGGCTAACCAAGCAGGGATTAAATATTGACGACGACAGTCCCTCGACCCGCACGCGCATTTTGACCGCTGTGCGATCCTGCGTGGCCCAGCGAGGAGTGGTCGGCATTTCGATAGAGCTGCTCGCTGCCGAGGCCGGGGTCAGTCCGATGACCGTGTACCGGCTGTTCGGCGATCGAAAATCGCTGCTGCGTGAAGCACTGGCCGAGATAATTTCCCTCGAGGCCCTGCGAACCCTCAAATACCAGCGCTGCTCAGTTGTCGAAGCGCTCGAAACCGTGGCCACAGAGATGATTCGCCTGGGGGGCTCCTATCCCGGCCTTACCGCCCTGATGCTCGTTCCGGCCAGCGCTGATCAGGCGGAGTTGACCCAGCTAAGGGGTAGCCAACTCGATGTGCGCGCCGAGCTGGCCCGATTTTTTGAGCGCCGGGTGGCCTTGGGTGAGCTCCCCCCGGGGGACGCTCTGGAACGGGCCGGGGCGTTTTCCGGTCTGTGTCTCGGAGCCTCCCTCCTGCTGCACGAGGTTCGCCCCCTCCAACCGGAGGAGGTCGTGCCCCGGGCCACGAGGGTGGTTCGCCGTTTTCTCAACGGACTGTCGATGCCGCAATAAGATCATTCAAATCATTAACTGGATTGTGGTAAGAAGGCGATATGATGACATCTCTCATCATCGGCGCTTTGGCTATGGCCACCTTGTGGTTAATCGTCGAGTACAGCCGAAAGAAAGGGATCAAACCGCCCTGGTGGGCCTGGACACTGACCGTTCTGGCTATCTGCTACGGGGTGTTTGTGCTCGAGTTGGTGGTCGGATTCGTCGACGAGGGAGCATTTCGGGCGGCGTTGGTGATGGGGGTGATCACGTCACTGTTTGGTGTGATTTGGGGGATTCTGCTGAGGCGGTTTGTCTTCGCGGCGTCGCAAAAACGGTGAAAAACGGTTTGCGGGAGACTAACCCAAAGTAGTTCAGGCTAGAGGAGCAGGTCTATCAGGACGCGTAGGCTTGGCGTTGTTTGACCCGCCATCGTGCAGCCGCAACCGCCCGTATCCCCGTCGACCGACGCGTCATCATCATCGTCGTCAGAGTCCCCGTCGCTATCTCCGTCGCTGTCCCCGTCACTGTCCCCGTCGCTGTCCCCGTCCGCGTCCCCGTCGGCATCCCCGTCCGAGTCACTGTCTGAGTCCGAATCGGAGTCACCGTCCGAATCGGAATCCGAATCACTGTCTGAATCGGAATCGGAGTCACTATCCGAATCGCTGTCCGAATCGGAATCGGAGTCACTATCCGAATCGCTGTCCGAATCAGAATCGGAGTCGCTGTCCGAGTCCGTATCCGAGTCGCTGTCCGAGTCCGTGTCCGAGTCGGTATCCGAGTCCGTATCCGAGTCCGTATCCGCGTCCGTATCCGCGTCGCCTCCGCTGCCTTCAAAGACGATGTAAGAGGAGCGGTAGCCAATCTGGCTCGCGCCGTAGGCAATCCAGCCGACGCCGTCACCGCACCAACTGCCGCCCCAAGAGTTTCGCATATACCAGTAGCCGGTCGATCCGGTCTCGTTCCAACCGGTGAGCGCCACCGCGTGGTTGATGTTGGAACATCCGCTGGTAATGATCTGTCCGTTTTGGCAATTCGAAATCGAGTTCCCCGCGCAGACGGCCACCCAAACCGGGCCGTAGGTGTAGATGGCCTGTTTGATCGACTCTGTGTTGTCCACTCCCGAGCCGTTGCCCACGTAGTCCCAATCCGATCCGGCGTACGCTTTGGCATGGGGCCCGTTGCACGATTGATTGGACGCGGTGTAGGGGAAGGTCGATTCGGACGGGCCGCCGGGTTCCCCACCGTAGTCGCACGATTTTGTCGACAGGCAGTCCAGCCCCTCCCATCCGCCCCCACAGCCATTGGCACTGTTGTCGCAGGAGACGAGGAATTGCTCGGACAGGTCGGCATCGATACCGTCCTGCCACAACACATTGAGCTCCAGCGGAGCGATCGAGGCAAAGGCCCAACAACTGCCGCAGGAGCCCTGGTTTCTCACCGGGGTGCAGCCGTTGGGTTCATCGCAGACGTCGTACTGATCGGGAAGTTGGGAGACCGGGCTGGGCTTGAACCGTTCCGGATCGGGTACGACATCCTCCTCGGGAGGAACGGTTGCCGTTCCCGAGAAAACCCCGGCAGACTCAAAGGAAAAGCTCAGCTCCCCCTCTTTTTCGACCGTCCCGGGCTTGACCCACCGCATACCGACTTTGGTTTGCCCCTTGGACGCCCCGACGAAATAGTAATAGCGCGTCCCCGGTGTCCCTGGCATTTGAGCGGCATCCACATACCGCGTGCCCAGCACCGCTACCGCACTATCGGTCGGCAGGTCGACTTTCCAGATGAAACCGGTGGACATATTACCAGCCAAGGCGACCTCGACGACGGTGTTCACCGGGATTTTGATCACCCCGGCGGCAGCGGTCTTATCATATGAGACCAGCTTGGTATCCGCACCCAGCTGTAGACTGTTATTCGCTGACACACCAACGGTGAGTAACATTGCACCGATGAGCACCAGAGAACTGACTATTGTTTTCCCCGCGAGCATCCTTACCTCCTCGTTTTGACCTGTAAATACTAGATTGTTCTTTGATTTACTTTTCTGGAGCATAGGCTTATTCATACATCAAAATTAATAGTTAGTCTGCATAAAAATGGATAATATTACGTTTTTATACGACTTTTTTGATGCTGAAAGAAAAATCAACGGGGTAATTCTACATAAGCTGATAAATTACTGCATTTATACACCACCCACCACCTGCCTGAAAATAAAATCGTTTTAGTTGTATATTCAACAGCACACCCTGCGCCACCGGAGGGGAGAAATGAGCTCCGTCTGATGATCATTTCTCGAGGCTAGCACTACTCTGCTACTTTTGGGCGATGACGAAGTTGGTCATTCCCCAGGGCTGCTTGAAATCGAACCGTCGGGTCAGGGGAAGCGCCAGTGAGGGGGTTTTGTTGGGGACGATCAAGCCATAGGAAAACGAGTCGACGACCCTGAGGCCATTGCGAACGGCCAGATCAGTGCAATAGTCCAGCGAGAAATGGAGTGCCTTGCGCTCCTCTTTTTTTAAGGCGGCAAAGAGAAACATCAGCGGATTGCTCCTATTGGGTTCCAACAAGACGACATGCTTGCGGGAGACGCGTCGCATCTCGCGCACCACTCGATCAATGTGATCGACGTGGTGCAGCAGCGCGTGACAAAACACCACATCATACGAATTGTTGTCGAACCGGAGGTTCTCCGCATCCATCAGCGATGTCTTCTTGACCGGATTGATCGCGAGCATTTTCTCGGAAAAATCGACCCCGTGGACATCGCAAATTCGGTCGAAGTAGTACATAAAAAATCCATTGCCACACCCCACATCGAGCACCTTGGTGGTGGAATCCAGTTCCAGATAGGCGCGCAGCACATCGATCTTTGAAACCACATACGCTTCGACAACCGGATGATCGGGAGTGCGCCGGCGATCCAGTTGTGCCCGATGCCAAAACTCTCGTTGTCCCATCAGTTCTCCTCGGAATACTCGTTTAACAGTTTAGAGAATCCCTCTCGCACCGGGTAGTCGCTTAATCACCAACCCGAGGCCATAGCTGGCTGTCAGCGCCAAGGGTGCGGCCAGGGCCAGTTTGAGCAGAAGGTGGAGCTGCACCCCCCTCAGCGCCAAAGCCAACACCACCAGAACCGGAGCGTGAATGATGAACGCGGTGTATGCCCCGGCCGACAACCACCGGCCCAACCGATTCTGCCGGTTGAATCGGTTCTTGAACCAGGAGAGCAAAGTGATCACCACGGCGACACAAAACAACTGCTCCCACAGGGAATAGACCAACGACTGCCAACACCAACCGCCCATGAACGGCGAAAAATCCCCCTCCATCGCTCCGCCGGCGGCGAACATCACCGGCCAGACCAGCACCAATGCCAACCAAGCCCAACACCAGCGGGCCCCGGCCTGCCGTGGCATCGCGGTCAGCCATCCCTGACGACTAGCCACAATGCCCAAGAAGAACAACGCGATGTACTGGGGGAAGAAGGGAAACTGCAGCGCCAACGGCGCAAAAGACCAACCGACCGGCAGCCGAATACGGATCGCAAAGGAGACCAATCCCACCGCCAGGGCCACCCCCAGGATCCAGCGGGTCTTGGGAAACCGCGGTGAATCGGTCACCGGCGGATCGGATTTGCTTCTCGGCCGGGCCGTAAGGGCGTAGATCAGATTGAAGATCAACAACGCCTCGACAAACCAGAGGGGACCGACACCGAGCCCGCTGTAGTGCTGCCAATACCCGCGGAGATAGGGTATCAGCCCATGCTCAAATCCCCGTATGGTGCAAGCCAACAAGAAGCTCAACAGGGGACTTATCACCAGAATGTAGACCAGCAGGGGGATACCCAACCGGGTCAAGCGGCCCTTGGAGAAGGCCCGAGGGCCCTTTCTGTCGAAGGAACCGGGCGTGACAAAGCCGGAGATGAAAAAGAAGAATCCCATGAAGTACGCCTGGTTGGAGGAGACGAAAAAAGCGAGGGGAATGAGGGTCAGCACGCCCAATTGTCCGGTGTCCACCTCAGTGTAATACCAATCCCCCGGGGCGCCGTAGGTGATCGCCAGGTGATGGAGGATCACCAAGGAAGTCAACAGGATGCGCAAGTTGTCGATGTACAGCAGGCGGGGTTTCGCGCGTATTTCGTCAGACAGCGGGTGCTGCGGAACCGATTCGTGGGAACGTGTCAATTCAGTTTGCCTTTCTGCAACCGGCGATGATAGTCAATGGCGTTTTTAACACAGAACCGGTGGGGCGGCCGCTCGAAACGCCATCCGACTGGTTCACCGGCCGGGGGCAATAACGCCACACCCGAAAAGGGCTCGAGCAAAAAGAAAAGCCGAGTTTTGAGAGTAGAGGCGCAATTATGACAAAGATAATGGACCGGGATATTCTCGGCCGGCCGTTTGAACAGCTGACGCTTCCCCTGGGGGAGGATGCGGAAGGTGAGCTGGTGGCCACGTTGGTACGCTACAGCAATCCCCAACCGACGACCCGCGCGGTGCTCTACATTCACGGTTTTGTCGACTACTTTTTTCACACCGAGCTGGCCTCCCGCTACATTGCCAACAGGTTCAATTTTTATGCACTCGATTTGCGCAAGTACGGCCGGTCCCTGCGCCCCCATCACACGGCGAATCAGTGCCGCGATGTACGAGGCTACTTCGTGGAAATCGACCGTGCGATGGAGATTATCAAAGAGCGGGACGGCAACCGTCAGCTGCTGCTCAACGGCCACTCCACCGGTGGGCTGATCG
The DNA here is from genome assembly GCA_028278265.1 of Myxococcota bacterium. Classification (GTDB taxonomy): domain Bacteria; phylum Myxococcota_A; class Polyangia; order JAAYKL01; family JAAYKL01; genus JANQET01. Next base: position 5,435 of record JANQET010000505.1, on the reverse strand, counting down.
CGGCGCTCTATGCCCACCGGGAGCGGAATCGCGGCACGATCGACGCCCTGTTTCTCAACAGCCCGTTCTTTGAGTTCAATGAACCGTGGTTCACCAAATCAATCCTCCTTCCCCTCGCCGCTGCCGCGGGACGAGTCTTTCCGGCGATCAAGGTCTCCCCGGGGCTCTCGCCCATATACGGCATCAGCCTGCACCGGGATTACCGGGGCGAATGGGCCTACAATCTCGATTGGAAGCCGATCGAAGGATATCCGGTTCTGGCCGGCTGGGTCAGGGCAATTCACCGCGCCCAGCGTCGGCTGCAGGCCGGATTGAACATTTCGTGTCCGGTGCTGGTCATGTTTTCCAAAAAGAGCAGCACCCCCAAAGAATGGGACGACAATGCCAGACAGACCGACACAGTGCTCAATGTCCGCGACATCGACCGCTACGCGGACGGTTTGGGCAACAAAGTATCCAAAGTTCAAATAGAAGGAGGCATGCACGACCTGATGCTCTCCGGTCCCGAGGTACGTCAGCGGGTATACAAAGAACTGCACGGTTGGCTCGATACCCGATTTCCCCCGATCGTTTGAATGTTGTAGGAGTTACTTCCGCCCCACTGCAATCAATCGTTTCGCGTCGAGGCCGTATTCATCACCGTCGAAATTGCCGTACAGGTTCACGTCGCGAAAGCCGACCGATTCGAGGCGATCCTTGAGTTCCTGCCCGGAATAGATGGTCAACTCGAACTCGAAGTGCTTGGCCTGGCCTTTGCGCAGGACGATCCACTCGTTGCGGATGCGCGACCATCCGTCGGTGATTTGGTGGCACTCCACGATTTTGGAGCCGTCCGGCAAATCGTGGGCATTGGTGGAGTGGTAGTTTTTGGCCAGGATCTCCTTGCCCGCCACATCGATCACAAGGGTTCCCCCGGGTTTCAGACTGGCGTGGATATTCTTCAGCACGGCGATGTCTTCTTCTTTGCGATCGAAATAGCCGAACGAGGTGAACAGGCTCAGGGCCAACTCAAACCTCTCGGGGCGGCGGAACTCCCTCATGTCCGCCCGGATCCACTCGACCGTGACCTGCTCGCTGCCGGCCCTTTCCCGGGCTTTGTCCAACAAGAACTCGGTTTGGTCGACCCCGGTCACGGCTAGACCCCGCTTGGCCAGGGGAACCGAAAACCGTCCGGGGCCGCAACACAGGTCCAATACCGATGTGCCGGTAAACTGCACAAGGCCAATAATTTTTTCGATATCAGCGACAGCATCGTCAAAACGCTCCGGGGGAAACATGAAGGAATAGGTCTCAATCCAAAACGCTTCGTCGCTGAACCATTCTCCTCGTGGCTGCTGGGTCATCTCTTTTTCCCTGTAGGTCAGTGTTGATTCAACACCGTTATACACGATCAATAGGAGACGAGGGGCTGTCTTTTTCGTTGGCTCACGATCGACACCAGGCTTTCGTGATGTGTTTTGGTGTCGATGTCGCGCAAGATGAGGTTGTCGTTCACCGGGACTTTGAGCACGTCGAATCGGCTCAACACGGTCCTCAGATCGCTCTCTTCCGGTGCATGCAGTATAGCGGGGATGACCTGGGGGCCGAGCACGATTGGGTGGCCACCGCGCCCCAAGTAGACCGGTTTGACAAAATCGAACCCATTGCCGGTAACCCAGGCCACGGCCAATGTCTGGTAAATCCAAGAGGGCACCCCGGGCAGATCCCCGGGATGCACGAACACCGGTCCGCGCATGCCGTCCAGTCCGCACCGCACTGACGAAAACATGCCGCCGGCTTGCCAGTTCTCGTTTTCGACGACTTCGACTTGCGGATATCGATCATGGAGGTGTCGGCGCAACTCTTGGGCATACGCCCCGACGACGACGCGCACGTGACGGCACACCGAGCGAGCCGCCTTGATCGACGCATCGATCACCAGGGCGTTGTCAAAGGGCCACATCAATTTGTTGCCTCCGGCCCGCAGCCCCTGGCCACCGGCCAGGATCAACGCTGAGAAGTGGGAATGGGATCCCTCGTTCATGTTACTTTCTCCTCGCCGAGAGCAACGCGATGATGCGCTCGCACTGGGCATCTGATTCAAAGGTCACCTTGCCGTCCTGTTTCAGACGGGTCAGGCTCTCCTTGATCCGTTGGGGATTGAGGGGCAGCTCGCGAAAGCGAATTCCGGTCGCCTGCTGGACCGCGTTGAGAATCGCCGGAATCGTCGGCATGATCCCCCCCTCGCCCACCTCCTTGGCCCCGTACGGGCCGTTGGGCTCGTTGCTCTCGATGATAATCGGGTCGAGCGCCGGCACATCGAGGGCCGTGGGAATTTTGTACTCCGCCAAGTTAGCATTGACCGTGCGCCCGGTGTGGTCGAACTTGACCTCCTCAAACAGCGCCTCCCCCATGCCCATCAGGAAATTGCCCTGCATCTGTCCTTCCACCTGAGTGCGGTTGATCGCAAATCCGCAGTCGTGGGACATGGTGACTTGACCGAGATCCACCTGTCCGGTACCCAGGTCGACCCCCACCTCGATGATCTGCGCCGAGCAGCCGTAGGCCGGTGAGGTGCCCACTGCCGCGCCCTTGTATTTTCCACCGAGCTTGGGCGGCTTGTACCGGCCGCGGCCGACGATCGTGCCCAGGGTGTTGAAGGCCAAGCGGGAGGCCTCGCGGAAGGTCAATGGTGCATCCGCTGGGGGATGGTCGGTAAATCCCCGGTGCTCGGCAAAGAAGTTCTTGCGCATGGCCGCGATATCCAGCGCCCCTTCGGTGACGACGACGGTGTTGTTCTTGAACTGAAACCGCTCCGGCGGTCCACCGAAGCTCTCGGCCAGCGCCACTGCAACCTGGTTGCGGGCATCGATCGCCGCCATCTTGGCCGCGTGCCCCATCATCATCGTCTGACGGCTGGAGTAAGCCCCCAGGTCGACCGAATGTTCCGTATCACCGCTGAGCACGCGCACGTCCTGTAGGTCGAGACCCAGCTCCTCGGCGACGATCATCGCCAGCACCGTGTCGGATCCCTGACCGATCTCTGCGGAAGCACAGCGCACCACAGCACCCCCGCCCACTTCGGACAGCTGCACCGTCACGGTGGAGTGCCAGGTGTCCGAGCGGTAGATCGGATATCCGGCGCCGGAGACAAAGAACCCACAGGCCACGCCGATGCCCCGCCCCGATTTCTGGGAGAGGGCGGTCCGTTTCCGCTGCCACGATGACTGGTCGCGCACGGCCTCGAGGCACTCACGCATTCCCAGGCTGGACATGGAGAGCTCATTGCAGGTCTTCTCTCCGGTGCTCATTACGTTTTTCAAGCGCAGGACGACCGGATCGATCGCCAATTCCTCAGCCGCCTGATCGAGCAGCGATTCGAACAGGGCGCGGGCGATCACACCTCCGTGACCGCGCTGAGCCCCGCAGGCCGGCTTGTTGGTGCACACCCGCACGCCGTGGTAGCGCATGTGGGGCAGTTTGTAGGGACCGCCGAGCAGGGATCCGGCATAATATATCGTCGCGATGCCGAAGCTGGAGTAGGCGCCCCCGTCCAGGATCGCCTGATGATCCAAGAACACCAAGGTACCGTCTTTCTTGATGCCGAGCTCCATCTTGTGCAGGAACTGGTGTCTGGCCCGGGAGCGCAAAAAGATCTGCTCGCGAGTGAAGATGCTTTTTACCGGCCGGCCGGTTTTGCAGGCCAACAGACTCACCGCCAGTTCCAGGTTCGATGCCGAGGCCTTGGGACCGAAGCCACCGCCAACCTGGGGTTTGACCACGCGCACCCGGTGCAGGGGAATGCCGAGCACCATGGCGATGGTGCGCTGGACATAGTGCGGGGTCTGGGTGGAGCTCCAGAGGGTCAACTGGCCATCGTTGTTCATCTCGGCCAGGCAGCCGTTGGGCTCGAGAAAGGCGGCATCCTGCATCTTGCTCAGCAGGTGATCGGAGAAGACATAGTCGGCCTCGCCGCGGGCTCGCTCCACATCCCCGAACTCCTGGGCGACTTCGGCAGTGACGTTTTCTTTGTACTGTTCAAACAGTTGGGGGGCGCTGTCGCTGAGCGCGGTCTCCGCATCGAGCACCGGGGTCAGCTCCTCGATTTCGAGCTCAATCGCCTGCACTGCGGCCAGGGCGGTCTCCATGTCCACAGCCGCCACCGCAGCGATCTCCTCGCCCACGTAGCGCACGTGATCCACGGCAAACACTGTCTCGTCGTATCGGGCCGGGCTGACGCCGAACCGGACCGTACCCGCCTCCTTCGCGGTGACCACTTCCACCACGCCCTTCATTTGCTTGGCCCGGGAGGTGTCCAATTTGACAATTTTGCCGTAGGCCACCGGGCTCTGTAGCAGTGCCGCATAGAGCTGATTGGGCCGGCGCAGATCGTCGATGTAGGTCGCCCGGCCGGTCACCTTGTCGTATCCGTCGACGCGCTTCGCGCGGGAGTTCAACACATTGTAATCACTCATCACGACCCTCCTTGGCGGGAGAGATTTGCGCCGCCGCAGTCGACACCGCCTCGACGATTTTCTGGTACCCGGTACAGCGACACAGATTGCCGGAAAGGGCCATGCGGATCTCCGCCTCATTGGGGTGCGGGTTCTCGTCGAGCAACGCCTTGGTGCTGAGCACCATCCCCGGAGTACAAAATCCGCACTGCACCGCCCCTTTCTCGACAAAGGCCTGTTGAATCGGATGGAGCTCCACCCCGTCGGCTACCCCTTCGATGGTGGTCACGCTGCGCCCCTGGGCCTCGACGGCCAAGAGACAACAGGAGGCGACCGGCACTCCGTCGAGCAGCACCGTGCACGCCCCACATTCCCCTTCGTTGCAGCCGATTTTGGTCCCGGTGAGCCCCAGCTGGTCCCGCAGGAATTCGACCAAGGTCGTCTTGGCCTCCACGGCCCCTTCATGATGGGTGCCGTTGATCTCTAGTTCGACAATGTATTTCATTTACCAGTACCCTTTTTACAAAATGGATGAATCAAAGCCGGCGCGCCTGGCCGCCCTGAGCAACGCCCGGTGGGTCAACACCTGAACGAGCTCTAACCGATAGGCGGCCGAACCGCGAAAATCGTCAATCGGTGTGACTTCGTCACAGGCGCCTTGGCCCGCTTTGACGAACAGCTGTTCGCTCGGTGCTTGCCCGATCAGGGAGGCGGCGGCTTGCGGCGCGAGCAGGGGTTTGGGGCCCACCGCTCCGAGACAGATACGGGCATCGGTGATCCGCTTGGCTGTTTCATCGAGCTCAATCCAGGCCGCAGAGCTGACCAGAGCGATTTCCAGTTGCTTGCGGGTGCCCTGACGCAGGTAGGCGCTGCCCGTGTGGGGCCGACAGGGCAGCTCGATTGCGGTGACCAACTCGTCCTGTTGCCGCACGGTCCGCCCCGGAGCCGTGATAAATTGATCCGCCGGGACGGTGCGCTCTCCCCGGGTGCCATAGAGGTGAA
>JANQET010000500.1 GCA_028278265.1 Myxococcota bacterium | reverse complement strand
AGTAGTCCACATAGGCCAGGCGGGTGTCGTACTCGAGAAATCCGGCGTAGAAGATACCGATGACCTTAAACGTGATCGTCCGCGGCGTATCCTCCGAGGGGGACCAGCCGAAGATGTCCAATCCGATCATCGGAGTGGTCACATGAACCTGATCCCCCAACTTGACGCCGATGTTTTCAGCCAGGGTCTGTCCCAGCACAATGCCCGGAAGGGGGTTGTTCGACGGGCTCGCTGGGGAGACCGCTGCTGCCTCGTCCTCCCCCTTTTCAGTGTCTGTTTCCAGTTTTGGCGCCGGCGCCGGTTTGGACCCGGGGACGCGCATCCCGTCGAGACTCCCTTGGGTAACATGCTTGGGAAGATCGAGAACATCCCCCAACAAGGTGGGATCCACCCCCTTGAGCAACACCCCTGAAGAGCTATCCCCCTTGGCAATCATCATTTCTTGGATCACGAATGGGGCAACGCCGCGAACCCGGGGCAAGCGCGAGACTTTGTCCATCACCTCGCGATATTCGGTATAGTCCAGACCGTACTTCATCACCAGAACGTGTCCGTTCACCCCGAGCACTTTTTCGATAAATTTGGCCTGGAAACCGGATGAGATCGACATCACCACCGACAGGGAGGCCACCCCCAGGGCAATGCCGGCGATGGCGATGATACCGATCGCCGAAATTGAGCTGCGCTTGCGGGAGCGCAGGTATCTCGAGCCGATGAATAGAGGATACGCCATGGGGCCCGTATACCCTGACGGTGTGTTAAAAGGCAAGCGCTTGTCTCAACGCGGCCCGGCGTGACGAGCGGGGCCGAATTGAATATGGTCTCGTTGATGTTACGGTATAATTGGAACCGATGAGCACCCGAAGACCATCCAACCACACCCGATCGCCCGCGCTATTTATTGTTATCGGGTGTCTGCTTCTGTGGGCACCGCTGTCCGCTTGGAGCCAAGGGCGGCTGCTCGTTCGACTGTCGAGCGAGCCGTTGATTCCCCACGCGCTAGAGTCCGATTTTCCGATTCTCGCCGGGGAACGGATCGATCTGACCAGCCCCGAAGCGCTGGCCTATCTCGATGGGATTGATCAGGAACAAAACGCGTTCATCGAAGCCCTGCGGGAAACTGTGCCGGAAGCGCGCATCGATCACCGTTATCGCGTGTTGTACAACGGATTGGTCCTGGCCAATGTCCCTCCCGCGGCGATCCCTGCCCTGCCCGGTGTGGTCCACGTCCAACCCACCGATCAGGGGGAGTTTCACCTCTGCATCGACCAAGCCCTCGCGCTGACCGGCACCGACGGACTCTGGCATGGGGTAGGGGGAATGGCCCTGGCCGGTGAAGGGACGCGCATCGCGCTTATCGATTCGGGTATCGATATTCACCACCCCTTTTTTTCCCCGCGAAACTTTACCATGCCAGCTGGATATCCCCTCGGGGAGCTCCCTTTCACCAGCGCTAAAGTGATTGCCGCACGGGCTTTTTTCAGGCCCGACGATCCGGTGGATCCCGCCTGGGACTCCGCCGACCCATCGGACCATCTGGGGCACGGATCCCATCTGGCGGGAATCGCCGCCGGGGTGGCGGAGACGACCGCCGAGCTGGCCGACGGAGCGGTGCTCGCCCTCAGCGGTGTGGCCCCCCGAGCCCAGCTACTGAACTACAAGGTGTTCTACCGGGCACAATCGGGGACCAGCGGCGCCCGGGAACCGGAGATTCTCGCCGCGATGGAATCGGCCGTGGTCGATGGAGCAGGCGTCATCGTCTGCCCGTTCGGTCAGGCCGATTTGCTGGGTCGGCAAAACGAAACCGCGGCGGCGTTCAATGCGGCGATCTACGCCGGCGTGGTGATGGTTGCAGCGGCCGGCAACACCGGGGCGGGCCCGGGATCGGTGCTCTACCCCGGCACCCTGGAACAGGTGCTGACCGTCGGTGCCAGCCGATCCGGCCGACGCGAAACCGGTTGGTTGAGGGTCGAATCCCCGGGTTCTGTCCCCGAACAGCTAACCCGGATCACTGCGGTCAAGGGTCGGATCAGCCCTCTGTTCGACACACCTGTCGGTCCGCTCCCGATGATGACCGCAGACCAGGCCAGCGACGGGGCAAATCCGGACGGGTGCGCCGCTTTTCCCTACGGCGCTCTGGTGGGGCAACTGGCCCTGATCCCCCGGGGGGAGTGTTTGTTTTCGATCAAGGCGGAAAATGCCTTCCTGGCCGGCGCTTCGGCGGTGGCCATCTACAATCACAAACCCGGGGAGGGTCCCATTACGATGTCCGGGGACCCCGTCGCCCTGCCCACGGTGATGATCGGCAACGTCGAGGGACTGGCTGTCGAGAAGTGGCTCACCAGCCATCCCGGCGCGATGGGTTCCCTCCATCAGGAGGGACACATCTACTTCGTACCGGAGAGCGCGAACGGCATCAGCGAATTCAGCGCGCGGGGCCCCACCGACGCGGATCTGAGCAAGCCGGATCTGATCGCTCCGGGCCGGTCGCTGATCTCGGCGACAGCCGGACCAATCGGCGAGCCCTCCGCTCTTTGGGAAATTCGACAGGGCACCTCCCTGGCCGCCGGACTGGTCGCCGGCGCTGCCGCCTTGCTCCGCCAACAACATCCCGACTGGTCACCCCGGATCGTGAAAGCAGCGCTGATCGGATCGGCGAACAAAGACATCGTACAGGGGGTTCCGTGGCCTCTTTCAACCGGGGGTGGGCGCGCCGACCTTTTCGCCGCGGCCGGGACCGCGTTAATCGCCGACCCGGCGGTCCTCTCGTTGGGCCAGGGCCCTCCCGGCCACTCGTTCAAGACCACCCTGCGCATCGACACCACGACGTCGACTCAAACCGAGCTCGAGCTGACCTGGGACCACGGGCAAACCGGTGAGGGCCTCTCTGGGCATCCGGATCAGGGACATCGCTTCACTACGGGGGAACCGGTTCAGATCGCCGTGACCCCCTCGCCAGCTATTTTTGGCGGTGATTACGGTGGCTACCTGCGGGTCGGTCGACCGGGGGCCGAACCGGAGCTCACCATTCCATACCACCTACGCGTAGTGCCGCGCAGAACACACGGTCTGTGTCTGATAGACATGACCTTTGATCGAGCCGATGAGAATCCGATCACCCAAATCTACGAACAAATGGTCGACCGCTTGGCGATCGAATGGCACTCGATTCGCCTGAGCCAATTTTCCGACAGCATTGAGCTCGACGAACTGTTGCAGTGCCGGGCCATCGTCGTCTTTACCGGGAATGACCAAGATAAGCACCTCTCCCCTGCCGGACTGCGGGCGTTGGATCGCCTGGCCAGTTATCTGCGCCGGGGGGGCCGACTTCTCGTGGCCGGACAGGGCCCCTGGCGGGGCACACCCCATGGACGAATCGGCGCGGTGCTCGGCGCAGCGACCCACCCGGAAACCCCTCTGCTCGACCCCCGCACCGGCCTGCCGATTGTGCTCGACGAGTATACGGTCGAGATTGTACCGGATGTGTTTGCCGGTTTGCCGCTGGATCTGGACCATCGGGGTGCCGGGTTGGGGGATCTCGCCCTGATCGGTGAGCTGACAACCGTCTGGGGACCGGGCTTGCCCGAACAGTGGGTACAACCGTTCCTGCAAATGGCCGGTCCGCCGTTCGAAGCCGGTGGCTTTCTGGGGATGCTCTTCGACCCCTACGTCGCTTACGGACGCCTCGCGGTGGCCGAAGAACTGACCGGACGAGCAGCGATAATTGGGTTTGGGTTCGAGCGGATCAACGATGGGGTACCCGACAGGACCGATCGGCAGCCGTTCTTCGAGCTACTGCTCAGCTGGGTCACTGACCGCCTGACGATCGATGTGGACCTTCAGCGCAACGGCAAACAAGTGGTGCTCGACATCCGCGTGACCCAAGGAGAGGCCTCCCAGTTCGAGATCGACTTCGGCCAATCCACCCCACCGGTGAACACCGACTACCACCTGGTTTCCCACGAATACGCCGCCTACGGCACGAAAAAGATTACCATCATCGCTCGCAGCCCGCTTGGCGTCGTGGCGATCGAACGTTTGGAATTCGAGTTGGAGGAGGTGGATCCAGCAGACGATGATCTGGATGCGTCACTCCCCTCGGACGGTGCACAACAGGGCCCTGAGGCGGCCGATTGTCAATGCAGCACCGTCGGAGCCAACGGCCCTCCCGATAAACTAGCATCAACAATATTTGAAATATGGGATAAATTAGCATCGAATTGGTGAACTTCTTTTGCCCGCGACAGTGCCATATCCTCGGACGACAATCTCGATGAGGGCTCGGTGCTCATCAACTTCGAACTGATCGACCAGGACGACAACGTGTTCAAAATGTGCGAGTCGACCGATGGCAATCAACTATTGCTGTTGGCCATCACGCGGGATATCGGTTGCGCAAGCGCTCCGAATAATGCTTAACCACCCGGTCGTGGCAACGCCGAAATTGGTTGCACCAGAAGATCATCGACTCGCGTACCCCCCAAGTCCTGGGATATCAAAAAAGCCCGGTCGCTCATCCTGTCGGGTAACAGCGCAGAGGCGCAGCCGCTTCTCGAACAACGGGTTCGCTCGAGGCCAAAGCACCGCTGCGGCTGACACGCATCTATCTCCGGCGGGGTGACGACTCCGCCGCAAAAAAAGTCGCCGCCCAGCTCAAAATGCGCTATCCCGATGGTGTCGAAACTCAATTGGTCCGGGAGTTGTTAAAAGGTCGATGATCCCTGCAAACCAATCATCTCCGCTCACCGCTGTCCTCATCATCGTAGTGGGTGGAACGCTGGCGCAGTGCACCACTGCGCCGAGCAGGGGGGCCAACTCCTGTTCCAGTTGGATGTCCCACCCATGGGTATTGTTGTGCCGTTCCCAACTCCCCCAAACGGAAGAGCCAAAAGGGTAACACATGAAAATCACACATCTCACCCGCGCAGAGCACTATGAACCCCACCCGGATTGGAAGCGGTCCAACCTCTGCGAGGAGCCCAACCTCTCCATCGAGCACTTCGTCAAACCGGCGCTGCACGAATCCCCCTTGCACCACCACCCCCAAGAGCAGGTCACCCTGGTGATTCAGGGCAAAATGATGGTCGTCAGCGGGGACGGCAGCGAAGCGGTCCTCGAACCGGGGGATACGGCCTATTTTGCCGGGAATGAACCCCATCGCGTGATCAACCTGTTGAACGAGCCCTCATCCGGTGTGGACATCTTCACCCCGCGCCGGTCCTTCGATTTCTGGCGAAATCGACAAAAGTAGCCCTCCTACCGACCCGACGTTTTCCTTAAAAACGCTTCAGGCGGCCTCTCGATCCGGCCGGGAAATACACTCCGAGTGGAAAAACGACGCGACTATTACATTTAAATAGTATTTTTACATAAATAATTTAATCTACTGATTGAACTATGCACACTCATGGTCTATAATTGACCAATGGTCGATTTACGACACCGGTTCAAAGGATAAACGCCATGGGGGTTCAGGAACGCAGAAAACGGGAAAAACAGGAGCGGCGTCAGCTCATTTTATCCCGTGCCCAGGAACTGTTTTTCAAACACGACTATGAGGCAGTGACCATGGCCCAAATCGCGATTGCCGCAGAGTTGGGCAAGGGCACCCTGTATTCATATTTTGACAGCAAAGAATCGATTTACATCGCTCTCTACGAAGAGGGGTTGGCCATCCTGCAGCACAGCCTCGCTGCGGCCGAAGCGGACCGGGAAACAGCGCTCGACCGGCTGCGCGCCCAGGGTCAGGCCTTTCTGAGGTTTTACTTCGAATATCCCGAATACTTTCGCATCATGTTTTTCCTCGCTCACGGGGATATTCTCGCCGCCCATCAGGACGAATCAAAGCGGCTGATGGAGGTCGGCTGGGCCATTCGGGCCGGGATTGCGAGGATCATCGAGCAGGGCATCGGCGAGAGGAGTATCGGCCACTGCGATCCGATCATGACCGCGGATGTATTGTGGGGAACGATGCTGGGCTTGGTGATGGTGATGGAGATGTCCCTGCACGATGAATCCATTCAGCACAATCCGGAGATGATGTTCCTGCGGTTGGCCGAGATCCTTACCGCCGGACTGGCGGCGCCTTCATCACTGGATGCTATACTCGAGAGAGAATAAACCATGAAGGCACTTTTTATCATCATCGGACTCGGGGTGGCAGCCGGGGTTGTCGGCGCGGCGTGGTGGTCCTCGCAGGCGAGCACCGGCGAAGGGAACCCGAGTGGGGCCAATGACGACGTCGTGATGCCCGTACGGGTCGAACCGCTTCAACCCGGCACCGAGCGCGCAGGACAGTTGGAGCTGGTCGGCACGGTGACCCCCAACCGCCGCATTCCATTGGCCTTTCAAGTCGGCGGACGGCTCGCCCAGGTCAACGCCCAGCTGGGCGATCACGTCTGGAGCGGCACGGTTCTCGCCGCACTGGACAAACGGGATTTTCGTATCGCCGTTCGCGAAGCCGCGGCGATGGTCCGCACCGCAGAAGCCAACGTAGAGATTGCCCAACAGTCCGGCGTGGCCGTGGCCGATCGGGCGATGGTGCGCACCCAGAAGCTGGCCCAGGTCGGGGGCGCCACCGAAGCAATTCTCGACCAGGTCACTGCTCAGCAGAACGCAGCCAAAACCCAACTGCTCGGCGCCCAAGCCCAGCTGGAAAGGGCGCTGGCACTGCGGGATCGGGCCCGCGCCGCGATGAGCGACACGGTGTTGAAAGCGCCGTTCAACGCACTGATCATCCAGCGGTTCGTGGAAGTCGGGTTGGTCGTCGGACCGGGGACAGGCGCCTTTGTGCTCGAAGATGTGGATCAGATGCGGATCACCGCATCGATCCCTGCCGCCGATTTGGCGCAAATCGATCGCGAACAACAAGTGGAGGTGCGGGTCGAGGCCGCTGATGGGTTCGAGGCTCTGGGAAAGATTCGCGCACTGGGCTGGGCCGGGGATGCGGCAACGGGCACCTTTCCCATCGAGCTCATCGTGCCCAACCCGGACCACCGCCTGCGCTCGGGAATGACCGCCTGGCTCAAGCTGGCCAAGAAAGCAACAGCAGTGCGCACGACCACCTTTGCGGTTCCCCTGACCGCGGTGGTCAGCCGGGGAGAGGGCAAATCGGTCTTCGTCATCAATCCTGGGGAATCCTCGCCGCGGGCTCGACAGGTACCGATTCAGCTGCACGGTTTCGCCGGGGACCGCACGTTGGTCAGCGGCGACCTGGAACGGGCGATGATGCTGGTGGTCAGCGGTCAGCGCAACCTGCGCGACAACATGCGGGTACAGACCGGCGACACCGACCGGTAGGGCGGGGAGACAATGCGAACAATCCTCACCGCGGCGATGAACAACCCGTCTGTCGTCTTTGTCTTTTTCGCCGCCCTGGCGATTTTCGGGGTGGCCTCGTTCATCACCATGCCACGCCTGGAAGATCCGGAGATCAACCCCCCGTTCGCCACGGTGGTCACCGCCCTGCCCGGGGCCAGCGCCGAAATGGTCGAACGATTGGTTACCGAGCCCCTCGAGGAGGCGATCAGCGAGCTGGAGGATATCAAAGATCTGGTGTCTGTTTCCAAGACCGGATACTCCAAAATCGACATCGAGCTCCACGCCGGGGTGGACGTGCTGGAACACTGGCGGACGATGCGCCGCCTGATCCGCGATGCTCAGGATCAGCTCCCCGACGACGCGATCCAATCCAAAATTTTTGCCGAGAATATCCTCGATGTTGGGGTAATGACCCTGGCCGTGGTCGCGCCGACCGGGAGCGATCCCGACGGCGTGATCACCGTGCTGGACGGACTGGCCCATGCCACCGAGCAGGCGATCGGCAAAATGCCCGGTGTGGGCCGCGTCGAGCTACAGGGCAATTTGAAAGAAGAGGTCGCCGTCGAGGTGGACCTCAAGAAGCTGGCCCTGCGACGAGTGCCGTTTACCCGGGTGCTCGGGGCACTCAGGGCGGCCAACCCACGACTGCCCGGCGGTGATGTGGCCGTGGCCGGTACCAATTACGCCGTGCGTACCGCGCGCACGTTCGAGAGTGTGGATCAGGTGGCCCAGGTGACCGTCGATGTGGCCGGCACGGGAACACCGGTGCGGGTCTCGGACGTGGCCACCGTCAAGCGCGCTCCGGCCCAGGCGCGGGATCGGGCGCGGTATCTTCAGCGGCCCGCTGTCCTGATCACCCCCTACATGCAGAGCGATTGGAGCATCACCCGACTGGGGGCTGACCTGCGAGAAGCAGTGCCCTCGCTGGCCGCTCCGCTGCCCGAAGGGTTTGAGCTCAAGATCGTCTCCGACCAGTCCCAGCGGGTCAACAAACGCATCGGCCATTTCATGCTCAACCTGTTCGAGGGGTTGGTGCTCGTGATCGGCGTGACCGCGCTGGCCTTGGGCCTGGGGGGCATGGTTCCCGTGGCGATCTCCCTACCGCTGGCCATGTTGATGGGCTTGGGCGGGATGAACGCACTGGGCCTGGCCCTGCACCAGGTGAGCATCTCCTCGTTGGTCATCGTCATCGGGATGCTGGTGGACAACTCCATTGTGATCACCGAAAACGTGGAGCGCCACATGCGCCTGGGCGCCTCCCCCAAGCAGGCGGCCATCGACGGGGCCCTGGAGGTTTGGGGTTCGGTGCTCACCTCCACCCTGACCACGGTGGTCGCCTTCACCCCGTTGGCCTTCATGAGCGACAATACGGGAGACTTTATTCGCACCCTGCCGATCGTGGTCTGCCTCACCCTGGGCAGCTCCTACCTGGCGGCGATGCTGCTCACACCGATCGTCGCCGCGCGCCTCTATCGCCCGCGGGAGACCATCATCACCCGCTTGGAACGGCGCGTGCTGCCCCACTTCGACCGACTGCTCGACCGGGCGCTGGCCCGTCCTCTGATCACCCTGGCCTTGAGCGGTCTCCTGCTGGCCGGGGCGTTGTCGTCGATGAACTTACTCGGAGTGCGCTTCTTTCCCAAGGCCGAGCTCAGCCAGTTTCACGTGCTGGTCACTGCGCCGGCCGAGGCCAACATCGCCGTCACCGAAGAGACGGTGCGGATGGTCGAGCAAGTGCTCGACGAAATTCCCGATGTGTCCCACTACGCTTCGGCGCTCGGCCGGGGGATGCCGCGATTTTACTACAACGTGTTCCCGGTACGTTCGGATGAAGCCCACGGGCAGATCCTGGTCACGCTGAAAGACGATGCCCAGCTGACCGCCGCCGAGGTGGTCGAGATGCTCAACCGGCGGTTCAGCAACGCGCCGGGCGTCCGCATCGAGCCGCTGGAGATCGAACAGGGGCCCCCGGTGGGCGCGCCGGTGGTGGTGCGGCTGCAGTCCAAGGAGTTGGCACCGATTCGCCGGGCCGCCCAAGAAGTAATCGCCCGAATCGAGGGACTACCCGAGGTGGAGCGCGTCTACGATGACTTCGGCCTGGATGTGCCCCGCATCGCCGTGGAGGTCGACCGGGCACAGGCGAGCCGGGCCGGGCTCAACGAAGCGGATATCGCCACGGCGGTGCGCTTGGCCGTAGCCGGTATCGAGGCGACCACATTGAGGGACGCGGACGAAGAGCTCTCGGTGGTGGTGCGCGGTCGCTTTGAGCAGGAGAAGGACTTCAGCGGACTGGAAAACCTCTTCGTAGACAGCTCCGTGACCCAGGAAGCGGTACCGATTCGTCAGGTGGCCACTGTGGTGCCCGACTTCACCCTCGGGGCGATTCCCCACCGCGACCAGGAACGCACTATCACTGTTAGGGTTTGGAATCGCTCGAAGATCAGCGCCGATGAGCTGGAGGTTGCGGTTCAACGGGCGCTCGAAGGCTTTGGCGTGCCGCAAGGGGTGGAGCTGTCGTTCGGCGGGGAGACAGAGCACCGCAGCCGTTCGTTCGAGTCGCTGGGGCGCCTGGCGATCATCGCCATCTTCGCGGTCTTGGTGATCCTGGTTTTCCAATTCCGCTCGTTGATCAAGCCGTTCGCCATTCTGGTCGCCCTCCCCCTGTCGGCGATCGGCGGTATTCTGGGACTGTGGGTGCTGGGCGCCCCCCTGGGCTTCATGGCCATCCTGGGGCTGGTGGCGCTGATCGGCGTGGTGGTCAATGATTCGATCGTGCTGGTCGAATTCGTGGAGATCTGCCGCCGCCAGGAGATGCCCGTGGACAAGGCGGTCCGCCAAGGCGCCCGCATCCGTCTGCGCCCGATCGCGATGACCACGGTGACCACCGTGTTCGGCATTCTACCCCTGGCCCTGTTCGGCGGTTCCCTCTGGCGCCCGATGGGGGCGGTCATCATCTTCGGCTTGATCACCTCCAGCCTGCTCACCCTGATCATCGTTCCGGTGCTCTACCGCCAGCTCGACCGGCTGGCCTCGTTGTTCAAGCGATCTTCCTGATCCCGTTTGGCTCAGCCGGCTGTGCAGCACCCCTTTTCGAGGAAGGATTCAGCGGCCTTCGTACAATCAATTCTTTGAACTCGCGGTGGGATTGGAGAACAAAAAAGGGGTTGAGATGAAGAGCATCTGGGGAGTGGTGGGCCTATTGGTCGGGGGTGGAATTTTACTGGCCGTCAATTGTGATTCGCTCGAACCGGACTCGCCGAATGAGCCGGGCCCCGAGTGCACTGCAGAAGGTGCCACCCAATGTCGAGAAGCCGTGGTGGAACGATGCACCTTCGGCTACTGGATCGTCTGGGAGAATTGCCCAAAGGCCTCGCCAACCGAACAGTGCCGACTCATCGGAGGCGAGGCGACCTGTGTCTGCGCCGAATTCGATGCAACGAGCGCCTGTGCGGACGGGAACTAACTGAACAAAGAGAGGGCGTCGTGGCGCGCCTGGAGCAGGGGGACCTGTTTGGCCTTCAGGGCCTCTGCGGTCAACTGGATGTACGACGCGTCAGCCGTTTCGGCACAATCTTCCAGATACAATTCAGCGTTGTCCGGATCCCCGGTGAGCCGGTAGTCGAGTTGATCGGCGATGCGCAACACGGCGACCATCGGGCCGATCACCTTGTCCTCGGTCGCCCGCGACGGTTGATGATGCCACGCAACTACTTTGGGAATCGGATCGGGCATTTTCCAACCCGATAGAATATGGCCCCCCAGCACGGCGTGATCGTACCCCACGGTCGTCCGCTCGACGAGGTGGAGCTGATCCGCGGCGAGCACATCCTGGTTCTCCTGCTCTGCATAGCTGATTTCACCGGTCTCCATCAGCATCAACTTGCCCACATCGTGCATCAACCCACAGAGGAAAATCCCCGGTGTCTTTTGGTGGACGAATTCACGGGCCAGGAACTGAACCAACGCCGCGGTAGCGGCACAGTGATCGCGGATCCGCTTTCCGATACCGCTCTGATCGGGAAACATCTCCATCGTTGCCACGGCCACGACCACCTCTTTGACGGCGTTTCCCCCGAGCCGCATGAAGGCCTGATCAATCGATGAGCAGGGTTTGGCGCCGGCAAACATCGCCGAGTTGGCCATGCGCACGACACCGGCGGCGAGGGAGGGATCCTCCTCGAGGGCCCGGGCAACGACCGACACCCGATAATCTGGGCTGTTCAGCAGGCCGAGCGTCCGCTGGGCCACCGCGGGAAATGGTTTGAGACCCTGCAATTCGGCCAGTTTCGCGGCCAGGCTCTGGGACGCACTCTGGGTCGCGTCGTCACTGTCATCCTCGGCAAACCACAACTCTTCGAGGACTGATCCAGCCAGTTTCATTGTTCCCCCCGGTGTGAGTGAACCCATCGATTCCAATTGAATGATATCGGCACCGGTAGTAATGAGTTAAGCGTGAGGAGTATTTGAATGGGGGTAAAAACGGACTGGAATACCGATATTCTCGTTCGAAGGAGGCATGATGAGGAGATGGAATATTTTTGTCGGGCTGATAGGGTTGGTGTGCCTGTTGGGGCAGGGGTGCGGTGGGGCCACTGCGAGACTCGAGATGCCGGGATCCAGTCCAGTGCCCGATGACTGCATCGCGACGGAATCGGCCGAACAACACGATCCGGTCGTCAGCGAAGAGGAGCTGAAATCCCTGGTCGCCGAGCTGGTCGCGTCCCACGGACCGGAGCATAAAACACGCATTCAAACCGGCCTACACCAAGTGGCCCAATTGTGGCGAGCAGAAGATGGAAGTGCCGCGGCATTCAGCGACTTTTGCCGGACCTTTTTCTTTTCCGATTCAAAAAAGTTGGACGCTTTTCTCGCGCGATTCGAGGAAAATCTGGAGCAGATTCTCGGCCATCTGCACGAGATCGCTCTCTTCCTGCGCCAGCCCACCGATTTGGATGTGGGCCCCCTCGAACCGGTCGACCACCTGTTTGCCCAGTACAATCTGGGCTCCCATGTGACGGACGATTTCTTCAAGACCAAAATCGCCTTCGCCGTCCTGCTCAATTTCAAAATCTATTCATTGACCGAAAAGCTGGCGGCTCGCAAAAAATGGTCCCGCAACCAGTGGGCCAGGGCCAGGGCGGCGGATCTGTTCACCTCGCGCGTCCCGGCCCAGTACCGGCAGGCGATCTCCGCCTCTTATGTCACCGCGCGGGCCTATATTGCCTCCTACAACATTCACCTGCACCACCTGCTCGGTCCCACCGGCGACCGGCTCTTCCCCAAAGGCCTCAAATTGATCACCCACTGGGGACTGCGGGACGAAATTAAAGCCCAATACGCCGATCCCGAGGGACTGGAGCGACAACGGATGATTCAACTGGTGATGGAGCGCATCATCGATCAGCAGATTCCCGCTGCAGTGGTGGACAATCCCCATCTCGACTGGACAGTGGCGACGAACCGGGTTCAGCCATCCGCTGTTGTCGATTTCGATCCAGCGGGATACCGACTGCAAAAATCCCGACCGGTGAACAATGAGCCCGAGAACACCGTGCGCTACGAACACCTGCTTCGATCGTTCAAGGCGGTCAAGGCAGCGGACCGCTTCTACCCCACCTGGTCCAATTTTATCGCCCGCAAGTTCGAGCAGCACAGGGAAATCCCCCAAGAAGAGCTCAAGCGGCTGTTCGAGGCGGTGCTGACCGCACCGGTGATGGTCGAAGTCGCCGGGTTGATCAAAAAACGGCTGGGCCGGCCATTGGAACCCTTCGACATTTGGTACAACGGATTCGCGCCGCGGGGCAAACACAGTCCAGAGAAGTTGGACGCCGCGGTCAAAGCCAAGTACCCGTCGGTCGAGGCGTTTCAAAACGATCTACCCCACATCTTGGCCAAGCTCGGTTTCGACGCGAAAACAGCCGCCTTCTTGAGCGCGAACATCGTCGTCGATCCCTCCCGCGGGGCAGGTCACGCCTCAGGGGCGGAATTTCGCGCCGGCAAGACCCACTTGCGAACACGGATTCCCCAGAGCGGGATGCAGTTCAAGGGATACAACATTGCGATTCACGAATTCGGACACAATGTGGAGCAGGTGTTTTCGCTTCACCGGGTGGATCGCTACCTGCTCAATGGGGTCCCCAACACTGCGTTCACCGAAAGTTTCGCCTTTGCCTTTCAGGAGAACGACATCGCCCTGCTGGGCTTGGACAGCGCCGATCCGCTGAAAGATCATTTCGCCACCTTGGAAACCATTTGGTCTACCTTTGAGATCGCCGGAGTGGGGATGTTGGACATGGCCATTTGGCAGTGGATGTACGACCACCCCGAGGCGACCCCGGCCGACCTCAAAGCGGCGGTGCTCACCCTGGCCAAGGAGGTGTGGAACCGCTACTTCGCCCCTGTCCTGGGCGTAAAGGATCAAACCCTGCTGGCGATTTACTCCCACATCATCTACTCGGCGATGTACACCCCCGACTACGGATTGGGCTACCTGATTCAGTTTCAGCTACAGGATTACTTCAAGCGCAACGGCCTGGCCAAGGAGATGGAGCGGATGTGTCGCCAGGGCCGGATCACACCGGATGCATGGATGCACGAAGCGGTCGGGGGACCCATCTCCGCCAAGCCGATGATCGAGGCTGGGCAGGCAGCGGTCGCCGCCCTGAAGAACTGATCCCCCACCCGTAATCTTAGATCAAGCGGAACCGAAGCTCTCCGGCGGCAAAGGGAAACCAAGCCGCCGCCGTCTCGGCGAAGATGCTCTGCAGACCGACGGTCAGGCTGAGGGCCACCTTGGGGGAGATGAATCGCCGGTAACCGGTACGCACGATCAAGCCGCCGCCCAATTTGCGCCGCTCGAGCTTGATCGCCCCGACACCGCCGGCGAGGCCGATGAACACGCCGGTGCGGCCCATCGGTGAAAACTCCCCGTGCAGGCCGCCAAACACGGTGGTGAGCGAGCCGGCGATCGGATTTCCTCCCGGCGTGGGTGGGAGACAGTTGGTGCAGGGTGCGCCCGCGCTGGGTTTAGACCCTGCCACCGGCGGCGTGATCCCGGTTTTTTTGCGAATGTATTGATCCCGCCCGATATCCTCGACCGTCATTTCAAAATGGGTGATCAGCCCGGCGAGCTGAAAGTACTCGTTGAACGAAATACCCAAGATCATCTCGCGCATCAAGGCATGCACCTGGCTGTGAACAAAGTTGGGATGACTCACTTTTCCCGGGGTGTAGCCCACATTGAGCGCCACATCCACATGGCCGCAGAAGATCAGCATTCGCTGGGGCGGCAGGGGTTGTTCAGCAGTCGCCCTGGCCGCACCGAGAAGGATAACGGCGATCACAAGGAAGCCAATCGAGGAACAAGATGTCGCGTTCATCACCGCCACATGGGTTAAGGTCTTACAAAAACAGCCGCCCGACTATACAGCACTTTGGGCCGCTCGACGAGCTCAAATCCGGCGTCCTGCGCCGCGTCGAGCTCATCGTTGAACAGCTTTTTCGATACGTGAAACAACGGCTCGGCCATCAAAAAACGCCCTTTGCTCACCAGCGTGCGGCAGACGTTGCGAAAGAAGGCATTGAAATCGGGCACTTCATGCGCCATCCAAAACGCCAGAGCAAAATCAACCGTGGGAATATCCCAGTTATCGTCGCGACCGACTGTTCTGGTCTCGATGCGATTTTCCAGCCCTGAGCGCACAGCGCGACGGTCAAGCACTTCGAGCATTTTGTGCTGCACATCCACGGCGTAGACCTTTCCCCCTTCGCCGACGCAGCGGGCCAGTGGCAAGGAAAACACCCCCATGCCACACCCCACATCGAGGCAGCGCATACCGGGTTTGACGTACGGAGTGATCACCGGCAGAGGTGGAAGAAACAGCTGGCGCAGCCGGTTGTCAAAACTGAACGCCAGCCACCAGGGACAAACATGGTCTCGTTTGA
The DNA here is from genome assembly GCA_028278265.1 of Myxococcota bacterium. Taxonomy (GTDB): domain Bacteria; phylum Myxococcota_A; class Polyangia; order JAAYKL01; family JAAYKL01; genus JANQET01. Next base: position 14,654 of record JANQET010000500.1, on the reverse strand, counting down.
AAACCCAATTCCAATTGCGGGTGATCCAGTTCATCCGACCCTTCCTAAACCGATTGACCCAACTGACTGAGCATCAGCAGACGGATTTCGGTCATGTCTTCCATGGCATAGCGCACCCCTTCCCTTCCCAGCCCGCTGTCCTTCACGCCGCCGTAGGGCATGTTGTCCACTCGCATCGAGGGGATGTCGTTGATCACCACCCCACCCACCTCGAGCTCGTTCCAGGCGTAGAAGGCGCGATGAATGTCTCGGGTGAACACCCCGGCCTGCAGACCGAATTCGCTCGCGTTCACCCGCTCGATCGCCTCGGCGAAATCTGTGTACGGCTCGATCACCGCCACCGGCCCGAACACCTCCTTGGCGCTCACCTTGTCCGTCGGCGCCACATTCTCCAGCCAGGTGGCCTCGACGAACCGACCCTCGCGCTTACCGCCGCACAGCGCCCGCGCACCGTTGCCGAGCGCTTCGTCAATCCAGGACTCGATCCGCTGTGCTTCCCGTTCGCTGATGATCGGCCCCAGAGAAGTGCTTTCATCAAGGGGATCCCCGGCGCGGAGGGCTCGGGCCCGGTCGATCAGCGCGGGGACCAGCTGGTCGTAGATGTCCCGATGGGCAAACACCCGCTGCACGCCGATACAAGACTGGCCGGATTGGTAGAACGCGCCCAGGGTAATCCGCTCGGCCGCGCGCTCGAGATCCGCGTCCCCGTCGACAATGCACGCCGCATTGCCGCCCAGCTCCAGCACCACCTTTTTCTTGCCGGCCTTGGCCTTCAGCGCCCAGCCCACATCAGGGGAACCGGTGAACGACAACAGCTTCAGCCGCTCATCGACGGTGAACAGCTCGGCCCCATCTCGGCTCACCGGTAAAACGCTGAACGCGCCCCGGGGCAGCTCGGTCTCCGCCAGAATCTCGGCGATGATCAGCGCGCCGATGGGGGTGAGGGAAGCGGGCTTGAGCACGAACGGGCACCCCACGGCGATGGCCGGGGCCACTTTGTGGGCCACCAGGTTGAGCGGAAAGTTGAACGGACTGATAAACGAACACGGTCCGATGGGAACCCGCTTGGTGACCGATTCATATCCCCGTGCCCGGGCTGAAATGTCCAGGGGCAGGTACTCGCCGCCAAAGCGCACCGCTTCCTCGGCGGCCAGGCGGAAGGTATCGATCAGCCGGGTTACCTCCCCCCGGGCATCCCCAATCGGCTTTCCCGCCTCGATACACAGGGCCTCGGCCAGCTCCTGTTGCCGTTCGTAAAACCGGTGGACCGCGTGATGGAGCACTTCTGCTCTGGCATAGGCCGGGAGCCTGCGCATCGGCTCGGCCGCCTCCACGGCAGCCTGAATCCCCCGCTCGATGTCGCTCTTGTGGGCCAAGGCCACCGCAGTGGCCACCTCACCGCTGTACTTGTTGTAAACCTTTAAATCCGCATTGGGTTGATGGGGCTCATTGGCCAAATAAAATGGATATACCTCTTGCAACATGGTTTCCTCCGCAAATGGAAATCAGTGGGCCAGCAACCGCCCCAGCCGGGTGGTCAGTTTTCGGTTTTCGCGATAATCGACAGCCACCACAACCACGGCGGGTCGATCGGTTTGGCCGAACGCCTGCTCCAGCGCCCCACCGAACTCGGCCGCCTCGTTGACCCGCAACCCCAGCGCGCCGAACGATTCGGCCAACCGGACCAAATCCGGGTTTTCGAACCGGGTATGGGAGTGTTTGCCGAACTGGTTCTCCTGTTTCCATTCGATCAGGCCGTAGCCCTGATCCTCCCACACGAGGATCACACAGGGTACTCGGTATTGCACGGCAGTGGCCAACTCCTGAACATTCATCAGGAAACCACCGTCTCCGCACAACCCCACCACCCGGCGCTGGGGAAAGACCATCTTGGCCGCGATGGCGCCGGGAACGGCGATGCCCATCGAACAGAAACCGTTGGAGATGATACAGGTATTGGGCGCGTGGGTCAGGTAGTGGCGGGCGACCCACATCTTGTGCGCCCCCACGTCGGAGATGAGGATGTCCTCCCGGTCCATCATCTGCCGCAGCTCACACAGCATCCGCTGGGGTTTCATCGGAAAGGCGGGTTGCAACGCCGCGTCAATCGCCGCCTGATCCAAATCGTCGTGCGCCGCCGAGGCCAACGAACCGAACCCGAGCTCGAACAGCATGTGATCCCGCAGATGACTGTAGAGGGGTTGGTCAAAGGTCGTCCCCGAATCGAGGCGCTCGTTGATCTCCCACAGGGCCGCTGCGATATCCGACACGATTTCCACCTCGCAGCGGTAGTGGTTGTCCACTTCGGCCGGCTCGAAGTCGATGTGGATGATCTGCTTGTCCATCTGGGGATTCCAGGCGTTGGGGTGCCATTCGATCAGATCGTACCCCACCGCGATAACCAAGTCGGCGTTTTCGAACGCCTCGGTGACGTGGTCCCGAGACCCTAGCCCTGCGGTGAGCAACGAGCGGGGATCCGAATCGTCGAGGGCGCCCTTGGCCATAAAGGTGTGGGCCACCATGATGCCGGTTTGATCGACGAACCGCTGAAGCTGTTTGGAGGCCCGATTGCGGATGCAGCCGTTGCCCGCCAGTACCACCGGATGCTCGGCCGAGCGGATCAACTCCACCGCCTTGTCCAGCGCCTTGTGGTCCGGCGCCGGTCGACGCAGTTTGTACCCCTTGGTGGGGAAAGGCCGCAACTCGGTGGTCTGCTTGGCAATATCCTCGGGGAGCTCGATGTGGCAGGCGCCCGGTTTCTCCGTGGCCGCCAACTTGAACGCTTTGTGGATCACCTCGGGAATGTTGGCCACCTGACGAATCGTCGTCGACCACTTGGTGATGGGTTTGAACATCGAGACAATGTCCACGTTCTGATGGGATTCTTTGTGCAGTCGTGCGGTGGACGCTTGACCGGTGATGGCGACCAGCGGTGCCCGATCAAAGTTGGCGTTGGCCACGCCGGTGACCAGGTTGGTCGCCCCGGGACCCAGGGTTCCCAAACACACCCCGGGCTTGCCGGTCAGTCGCCCATAGACGTCGGCCATGAAAGCGGCCCCCTGTTCGTGGCGGGCGATGATGAACTCAATCGGTGAATCCAACAGGGAGATCATCACATCGGCGTTTTCCTCACCGGGAACACCGAAGATGTACTCCACCCCCTCTTCCTCGAGCGCACGTAAAAATAGATCGGATGCTTTCACGATTTCCTCGCTGGGCGATCGGCACCGGGCCAACCGCAAACCGAGCCGCCGCCTCGCCGCGACCCGTAAACTCGACCATTCGACAGTAGGACCACCATAACACCAACCAGTAGATGCACAACCGACCGAACTGTTACTTCGATGAACACCAATATCGACACCGGACCGGCCGGCGGAATTTCTCGCCGCGTCCGGACGAAGAGGGCGGGATCACCGCTCCTGCAACAACCGGGTCAGCGACGCCCGATCCCACAGGATCACGGGCAGCGTGCTCTTGTCGGCCTGCTGGCGCGCCGCCTTGGTGAATTGGGCATTGGTCACCACCATCGCCTCCTGACAGCCGTGATAGGTGGCGCCGGCGATCGCCTGTTGCACCGCATCGTTGCCCACGGTACCGGAGTTGTAATTCTTGGCCTGCACCGCGACCTTGATCCCACTTTTCTGCACGATGAGATCCGCGCCGAAATCCCCGGAGCCCCCCTGGTGTTTGGCGATGTAGCCCAGCTTCCGGAACAGCCGCACCAAGTACCGCTCGAACTGCAGACCCGTCATTTTATCTATCTCGGCCATCGACCGGGCCAGGCGACGGCGGCGCCACCACACGATCACCCAGCTCACCGAAATGACGCTCCCCCCGGCAACCAGCCACGGCCAATACTCGTCGTACAGCAGCGCGACAGTGGCGATCAGAAAGAGGGTCAACCCCAGACCGGTGCCGCTCGATGCGTGGTGATGTGACCGCTTGCGCCGCGCCATCGGCTACCTCCGTTTGCGGTACTCGGCGACAGCCTTTTGGTGTTCTGCAAGGGTGCGCGAAAAAACGTGGCGTCCCTGTTGTCCCACCACGAAGAAGAGGTAGGGCACGTCGGCCGGTCGGTGGGCGGCTTTCAACGCGTCGAGGCCGACAGCGCAGATCGGGCCGGGAGGGAGGCCCGGATGGCGGTAGGTGTTGTAGGGGTTCTGCCCATCGTTGAGTTGGCTGCGCACCAGCACACCGCGGTACTTGAGACACGAAGGGGCGCGCGGTCGAACGAACGGCTCACATCCGTAGGCCACTGTGGGATCGGCCTGCAGCAGGCGAGAGGGAAATTCCGGGCTGGTCAGTCGATTCGTGTACACCCCGGCGACTATGGGCATTTCGTCTGCGTGCCGCGACTCGGATTGAACGATCGACGCGAGGGTGACCAGTCGCTTGAGCTCTGCCTCCTCCACTTTACCCAACTCGCTCAGTCGGTCTCGCAAGGTGACGTGCATCGCGGTTATCACGGCCGAGGGTGTGGCGGACGGATCAAAGTAGTAGGTATTGGGAAACAGGTACCCCTCGGCTGTCGGCCCGGGTAGGCCCAGCTCGGTCACCCCATCCCGATCCGTGGCCGCGGCGAGAAACTGCTGGGCGCTGAACAGGCCGGCCTGCTCGAGATTCTGTCCGATCTGCCGCAGGGTGAATCCCTCGGGAATGGTCACCTTGACCCCCTTGGCCAGGCCGGGTCCGCAAAGTTGATCGACGAGTTGGTGCGGCGTCAAGTTGTCCGACACCTCGAACTGACCGGCTTGAATCAGGGGCAATCGACCAGTTAGGCGCAACCACCAGGCGAACCGCAGCGGACCATTAATCACCCCTACCTCGTTCAACCGGGCGGCGATCGCCCGGGGGCCGCTTCCGGCGGCGATGTGCACCTCGTGCCTTCTCCCCTCACCGGGTCCGGGTCGATCCGGAAAGAACACCAACAGCTCCGAAACCAGTGCGGCAACGGCGAGCCCGCTGACCAACACCAGCATGAGGCAGGTTTTAATCAGTCGAATCATCAGCTGAACGGGAATCAAAGTAACTGCGCAAGATCAGCGAGGCGGCGATCATATCGACGGTCTGCCGCTGCTTGGATCGTTTCAACCCCCCGGCCTGGAGCACCCGTTGTGCCTCGGCGGTGGAAAACCGCTCGTCCCAGTAGACAATTTCCAACGACAACCGCTCGGTCAACAGGTCCCCCAGGCGCCTGGCCCGTTGGGCACTGGATCCCCGGTCGCCCCCGGAGAGGGACAGGGGCAGTCCGATGACGATCTTCCCCACGGCGTGTTGCGCACAGAGATCGCCGATCCGCTCGACGACCCGCTCTATCCGGGCGTCCAACTTAATCGTGCACAGGGGTTGGGCCAACACCGCTTGCTCGTCCGATAAGGCGACACCGACGCGGACCGCTCCGACGTCAAGGCCCAGTACGCGCATTCTCTCCGGCTTCCTTGTTTTTGATCAGCTTGACCGAAGCCAACCGGTAAAGCACCTTGCAAGTGAAGAAAGATCCCTTATTGGATTGCTCGACGATCTCCCGCACAGTGTTCTGCCCATCAACCAGATCGAGCACCAACAGCTCCTCTGCCGATAACTTGGAGGCGTCGAAGAGCCGACCGTGTTCGGCTGTGGGTGAAAAAATCACATCAAAATCCGGAATGATTTGCTCGATCAACCGCCATTCGTCCACCTGCCGAAATCCCTCCATGACCAAGCTGCTGACTGCCAACCGGCAGCGGGTCTCCTTGGCCCGGGGGAGCTCGCTCGAGCCGCTGAACCAAAAGCGACCCTGTTTCCAGCGCTGGATCTCCACGACGAGATCGGTGGTCTGTCGGGTGAGCGCCCGAGCCAAATCCGCTTCGGTGATGTCGCCGAGTTTGAGCAGCTGTTCGCCGAGCATGCGCACCTGGGAGCGGTTGCGCAAGAACAGCTCCAGATCCTGCCGAGAGAGGATCCCCTCGTCCACCAAGTACCGGCCGAGCAGGAATTCGGAGGGCACGCCGGTAGCCACTGCCAGCTCCACCGTGCCCTCGCGAAACTGAATCGAGACAGTCGCACTGCCCGACATCACATCCAACACGCCCGTCTGATTTTGCATCGCCAAAAACTGCATCACATCGGGCACTCGCATCACATTGAGATCCCCCGAGAGGGTGGGCCCGCATTCACCGGACTCGAGCAAGACCAGCAGCTGGCGCGCATTGGCCAATCCTCCGCGGGACAGGCTCTCGCTGAGCCCGGAAACGATCTTCTCCTTCTGGGGGGCGAGTTTAGGCAGTTCCTTGACGATCATCTGCACGATCTGTTCGGCCGCTGCCGGAATCGCCGCGTGGGGTTCGATCTCCTCGATTCGGCTAAACGCCTCTTTGACCAGGGTGGTGGAGCTAGACCGCTGGGATCGGGCTCCCTCACTCAACACCTTTTGCACGAGTGCCAAAAGGGCATCGTTTTCAAAAGGTTTGGATATTGCATCATACAACTCGAACCGTTTGATGAAATTCTCGCCGACCTTCTCGGCGCGGGCCGAGAGCAACACTATCGGTAACTGGCGGTAGTCCGGGAGTGCCCGGACGGCGCCGCAAAACTGAAATCCGTTCATCTTGGGCATCACGAAATCGACCAAAATCAACTCGGGGTGGTACTCCCGCAACCGGGCCAACCCCTGTTGTCCATCCGCTGCTTCGAAGACCTCGTGACCGGCTTTATTCAGCAACCGTTTGATCCGTTTGCGAATCGCCGTTTCGTCGTCGATTACCAAAATCCGCGCCATCCGCTCTCCCAGTTGTCGATAATCTGCGCGTATTTACATCCAGGTACATTATAGCGGCCACGGGGGCTGTGGCACAAGTACAGCACCGATAAAAACCGGTAATCCGGGGATTCGACTTTCCGGTCCTTGCACAGCTCCAATGTTGTGCGTAGGATATCTTTATTGCCTTGAGATTAGACGACAAACGAGTAGGCCAGGAGACAAGTTCATGGGGTCGATTCTAGAACAGTCAACAACCGACAAACCGATCGAGTTTGCCAAGGGCACACTGCGGGAAGCACTCAAACTGCTCCATCAGCTCGACGACCCGCCGTTCGACGCGCAAAAAGCCGGCGAGTCCATTGCCGAAGCGCTGGACACACTGCAGGCCGTCAGCGCGCTGGATATTCGGGCGCTCGAACAAAAATCGACCATTCAACAGACGATGGCCCTGCTTCGCGACGCTGCGCAGGAGATGCAATCCGACGAGCATCTCGGTGACGAACTATCCGTAATCATTGAACCAATAGCCAAAACGCTGGCTCTCCTGTACCCATTCTCCAAGGGACGAGAAGCGCAAAGCCTCAGGCCCTCACGGCCCATTTCCACCATCAAGGATCCATCCCCTTTCCAAGAACGACGTGCCTCCCCAAGGGTTTCTATTGATGCCGATATCGGGTTTCAATCCGAAACCAATTTTTATACCGGCTTCTCCGAAGACATCTCTTCCGGCGGGCTCTTTATCGCCACCTATGACATCAGTCCGATGGGGTCACTGATCAACATCAATTTCACCCTTCCCGATGGGCACCTGGTCACGGCCAGCGGTAAGGTGTGCTGGGTCAGGGAGTTCAACGACGCCACGCCGGACACGATGCCCGGCATGGGGATCCAATTTCAGACCTTGAGTTTAGAGGACAAACAGGCGATAAGTCGTTTCATAGAACAACGCCAACCCATGTTCTATGAAGAGTGACGCGGTTGTCTAAGGTTCCACTTACCTTTTTTATTGTTTTTTCCGTCACCCTACCCCTTTCCCATTCAGCCAGTTCACCGTTGCCCCCGGACCTTCCCCAATCTCAACAGGAGCTCGGCTCTGCGTTTTTCAACGCCTGGCTCGGTTTTCGCCGGGATCTCGATATCATGGGATCCCCCCACGTCTCTCCCGCACAATTGAACAGCTGGTTTGCCTCGATGCCGCGATTTCTGGCCGAAGATGCGGCCCGCCTGGCCACCTCACCCCCGGTTGTGCTCGCCGCAGCGAATCGACTCGCCGAGCTGGCAACCCCCCGGGACCGGCGTTTTCTGGCCGAGCTGCTGCGTCACCACAGGGAAGATCGTTTGCACGGCCCCATTTCGGCGCTCTGTATTCGCGCTGGCGATCGAAAGGTCGAATCCCGGATCAGAACAGCGCTCACGCGAACCCCGACTCCCAGGAGCATCGAGGCCGCCGCAGTCCTGGCCCGGGCCGGGATCCCCCAAGGGCGCGCCTACTTGAGGCGATTGGTAAAGACAGGGGGATGGCACGTGGAGTTGGCCGCGGAGATGCTCGGTCGGTACGGCGCCGGTAAGGACGATGCCCTGTTGGTCAAGGCGTTGAGCAACGACCCGCAAAATCCGCTACTGATCGCTGCCCGCGGTGAAATTGCATTGAAAAACACCTATCCGGACCACTACAGGATGCTGCTGAGGCGATTCGAAGTCGCCTCGCCGATGACCGCTGTGGGCAGTCAACACACCACCTGGCTCAACTGTTTTTTCTACCTGCTCCGCCGAACAACTCCGGCCGCCAAAGAGGTCATCGGCGCGATTCGAGGTTTGGGTCAACGGGGTACCGCCGCATATCTCGATGGGGAGACATGGCGGCGGCAAGTCCAAGCCCTGGCCGATTTTTGGCAGGGCGCCGAGGGGGTGTTGGCTCGGGACTCGTCGGCGCTCTATCGACCCACTAGCTTTGCCGAAGCGAAGTCCCACCTCCGGGTGGGCCGTACTCGAACGGGAGTGCTCCGAGGACCCGGCGCACGAATATCGTCACAGATATCGATTTGCGCCTGGGCCGGCAAGAAATTGGGCCATACTCGCCTCGCAGCCCCCACCCCGAACCTCCGCGTCGTCACCCCTGGCGCGAACCGCGCCACGGACGGCAATCTTGCGACCTCTTGGCACTGTCGAGCCGGTGACACCCTGACCATCGAACACGAACAGATGGCCACGGCCAAGACCCTGTGGCTGATGAACACCTGCGCCGATGACTCGGGCTCGCGCATCAATGAGGTCTCGATCACCGGTTACACCAAGGGCCGCGCCTGGACCGTGACCACGCCGCTCAGCACGGTGAACCACTACTTCCAGCCGATACCCATCCCCCGCCAATCCACACAAAAACTGGACATCGGCCTGTTGCGAACCACCTCCAAAGCCCCATCCTGCATTACCGAAATACGTCTAGAAATGAAATAAATTAAGTTATTTACCAACTGTTTTTAATCTAATTCATCAATTTTTGCGCTAAAAAGTTGATCCACTATCCCATACCGGGCTACATTTACCTACATGTAGGACAAAACCATGCAAGATTTGAGCAAATACACCAAAAAAAGCCACATCGAAATTCACACGAAGTACGTCTCCCTGGTTACCGTGGGGTCGGTCGCCCTGGTGGGGTTGGTATTCGCCTTGGGGGTGCTGGTCGGCAGTCGCCGGGTCGACCAATCCCCCTGCGTTTCGACCGATCCCCTATCGGCCCTCGACAAACAGTCCGGAGAGCCGACACCGGAGTATCCACAACCGCCGGTCCAATTATCGTTTCACGATTCATTGGCCAGCAAACCGGATACCGTTCCGATTCCGGCCTCTCTCCTAGCCAAGACACCGGACCGGGCCACCGGTGGGATGAGGACGACCCTGACGGCCGATCGCGGTGCGCTCGAGACCCCGCGTCACCAGGAGCCGGCCCATTTGGAGCGTGTGCCCAACGATGTGCCGGGGATTTTTTCTCTGCAAGTGGGATCTTTCCAAAAGCACCGGGAAGCGGCCCGAATGGTCGAGCGTTTGACCAGGGCGGGGCACACCGCATTTTTGGTCAGCGTCAACATGCCCGAGCGCGGGGGATTGTGGTTCCGCGTCCGGGTGGGGCCGTTCGGTTCGAAGCAAGAGGCCTGGCAGTACAAAAAGAAATTCGAAACCGACGAAAAGCTGCCTGCATTTGTCGTCAAGCGAAAAAGAGGGTAGAAATATCAACGGAGCACGGCGCGTTGAGATTGGCATCGATCTGCTTTTGAACAACGCTAGGAGGAAGCATGTTCGGTAATAAATTGGAAAACATGATCAATAAAACGCCGGGCGGCCACTCCGCTGTTCTGATGGGATTGGACGGAATTCCGGTCGATTTCTTCTCCAAAAATGAAGAGATCGACATCGAGACCGTGGGGATGGAATTTTCCGTGATATTGCGGGAAGTCCGTAAAACCATTGAGTTACTCGAATCCGGTTCGGCAGAAGAATTGACCATTCGAACCACCGATATGACCACGTTGGTGCGCTTGCTCAACGACGAATACTTCATCGCTCTTTTGCTCTCACCAAAGGGAAATCTGGGAAAAGCGAGATACCTGCTCCGCGTGTTGGCACCCGAGCTGCTGGCAGAATTGCGTTGAGCCGGGGCAGTGAGCTGATCGAGCGTCTCTAGGCCAGCTGTTGCCAATGCCCCAATGAATGCTCTTGCACGCCCTCCGAGATGGCGATCATATGATAGTGATGTGACGTGTGATCTTGACGTTTCTCTCGCTGATCCGTAAATTATCATGTTCGGTGGAGCTGCGAAATCATTTGTATTTTGTCGCGGCGTGAAGGACAATTTGAAGAAGGCTCTTAGAGGTTGTCGTCGTATTTGTCGGTAAAACGGGCCCGAGGGAACCTATACCGTGGCCATAAGTAGAAACAAAATCATCGCCCAGGCGCAGAAGCTCACCGCCAAGGGTCAACTCGAAAAGGCCATTGCAGAGTACAAGAAGCTTCTCAAAGCCGACGCCAATGATATCCGAACCTGGTTGAAGGTCGGGGATCTCTACACCCGGGTCGGTGCCCGAAAGGAAGCGACCGAGACCTACCTTCGGGTGGCTGACAAGTACACCAAAAACGGTTTTCACCTCAAGGCAGTCGCAGTCTACAAACAGATCCTCAAGCTCGATCCGACAATGATCGACGTCTTTCAATATCTCGCCGACTCCTACATCCAGCTCGGTTTGACCTCAGAAGCGCTGATTCAACTCGAACAGCTCGCTGACAACTACCAACGGGTCAACCGCACGGATCAAATGCTTGTAGTGCTCAATCAGATGGCCGAAATCGATCCGAAAAACATCGCCACCCGTTTGCGCATCGCCGAGCATCTCTCCAAGGAGAACCGCACCCTCGAAGCGGTCGAACAGTTTCGCCTCACCTGTGACGAGCTCAAAAAACAGAAACGAACCGACGACTTTCTCAAAGTTGCCGAGCGCTTGCTCTACCACGATTCGTCGCAGATCGAAATCGCCCGGGAAACCGCTTCGCTCTATCTCGAACGGCAGATGTACAAGCGCGCCCTGGCCAAGCTTCAATTGTGTTTCGTCAATGAGCCGAGAAACCTGAACACTCTGGAGATGTTGGCCTTGACCTTTCAGAGCTTGGGACAACCCGACAAGGCGGTTTCAGTGCTCAAAGAGATGGCCTTGTTGCTCAAGGAACAGGGCAATGAAGCCTGGCGAGAGCGGATCCTCGAAAAAATACTAGCCCTCGATCCGGCCAACGAAATGGCACTCGAGGAGCTGGGACGTCGGTCCTCCGAAGCGCCCCTACCCCTCTCCCCCAAGGATTCGAGCAAGGCACCAGCCCACGCCGCTGCACAAATCGACAGCGTTGATCCGAAAGATCCACCCGCTGCCGGTGAGCTGACCGAAGCCCAGATGGAAGAGCAGATTGGTCAGTTGCTCTCTGAAGTGGACGTGCTGAAAAAATACGATCTGAAAGATCGGGCGATCAGTCATTTGGAAAAAGTGCTCAGCCTCGATTACTACAACATCGACGCCCGGGAGCGGCTCAAGGATATTCTGCTCGACAAGGACAAGCAAGACGAAGCGCTGGAACAGCTCTTCTTCTTGGCCGATATGTTTCACGAGACCCAACCGGAGGGATCGATTTACTACCTGCACGAGGTATTGAGGATCGACCCTGAGAACGACCAAGCGCGCCGGTTAATCATCGAGCTCGGTGGTGTGATGCCCGAAGAGCTCGCGCAAAACCAGACCGGGACGCCGCCGGCTCCCACAACCGAGGACCAGCAGGACGAGCAGGAGCTGGAGAACGCAGTTGCCGCTGCGGTCAATGACGAACTGACCGGGGAAGGGCTGATTGATGTTGAGCAAACCGCGGGAATCGACCCGGATCGGGCTGACGACACCGATGAGTTGTCGCTTGAAGATGTGGTTCCCCTGCAGGACATGGCGCCCCTCGACGAGCGGGGTGCAGAGCTCTCCGACGGTGCACTCGAGGACATCGCCCCCCTAGACGAAAGGGACGCTGATGGGGGTCAACACGACACCCTGCTGGAGAGAGTACCCCCTGGCCAACGGCGTCCGGTATCCAATGAAGACAGTGAAGTCGTCGACGACATCGCCACAGTCGATGAAGATGTGTTGCTGCTCGAGGAGGACAGTGAAGTCATCGGAGATATCGCCACGGTCGATGAGGACGAGCTGAGGCTTGCAGCGGACGATGAAGTGCTGCGGGACATTGTCACTTCCCGGGGAGACGACCTGCTGCTCGAGGAAGACAGTGCGGCGATTGAGGAGATCGGTACTATCGAAGACGATGACTTACTGCTCGACGAAGATAGTGCGGTCATCGAAGAGATTAATGACGTCGAACCCCAACCACAGTTTCTCGAGGAAGACAGCGAAGTCATCGAGGAGATCGGCGAGATCGATGATGAGGAGCTCGTGCTCGAGGACGACAGCGAGGTGATCGAGAATCTGGAAGAGTTCGGTGCGGGCCCGCAGTTACTCGACGAAGACAGCGAGGTGCTCGACAATTTCGCGACCCTCAGAGATGACGACGTCCGCCGAATGAGCGCATCAGATCCCGAGCCGGTCCAGCTCCAAGTGAACGACATTGAAGAAGGGGCCGATATCGAAGAAGTGGAATATATCGAAGAGGTCGAAGAGGTCGAAGAGGTGAACGATGAAGGGGAGACGACCCTGCTCTCTGCCGTCGATCCGGATTCGTTCACCATGGATATCAAACAGAGCATGCCACCGACCTCGGCGCCGGCATTCACGGAGAGCACGCTGCCGAGAGAGCAGTCACAGCCAGAGCCGACCGATGAGCCGGTGGACGTCCTGCCCGAAATCGACGACGAGCTGGAGGAAATTACCTTCTATCTCGAACAAGAGCTCTACCGCGAGGCCAAAGGTATTCTCGACGAGCTGTTGGTGAAATATCCCGACGATCCCCGGCTGCTCAAAATCCAGTCGTTCATCGCAGAGAACCACCCCAGCGAGCTCCCCAGCGCCATGCCCCCACCCGTGGTGGATACGGTCGAAGACAGCTCGGATGAGATACTGACCAAGGCGTTTCCGATGGACGAGATTGCGGCCAGTGCCAACGCGGGCATGAACGAGTTGTCACCGACCCGGGTGAAAACCGCCCGGGAAGTCGACACCAACGATTTTGCCACCCACTACGATTTGGGCATCGCCTACAAGGAGATGGGGCTCTACAATGACGCGGTGACCGAATTCACCGCCGCCTCCGGGGATCCCAAGCGTACGGCGTTGTGCAAGACGATGATCGGTTTGTGCCTGGTCAGCCTCAACCGCGTGGAGGAATCGATTCTGGTGTTCAAGGAGGGTCTTCAGCTGGGCAACATCGACGAGATGGAGAAACTGGGCCTGCTTTACGAGCTGGGCAAAGCCTACGAACAGACCGGCAATCGAAGCGAAGCGCTGGACTGCTTTGAGAAAATCAGCAACGAGAACCCGGAGTTCGCCGACGTCGCGGTGCGGATAAATTCCCTGGGAGGCAATGGAGGAGCGCGCTCCCGGGGCGCGGCCTCTTGATCACCAAGAGACGATGACACACTCCGTCCTTTCCGGCGCCCTCATTGCCCTCAGCGTCATTTGCATCAGTTGCGCCAAGGAGCAGCGACCCGGTTACGATCAACAACCAACCGCGAAGCCGGTTGGCGCGGCCGCTTCCACCACACCGGATCGGCCCACTTCACCACCGTCGCAACCAACGAACCGGGGCGGTTGGCTCACCTTCAGGGGTGACCAACGGCGCACCGGCAGAGCACCGCAAAACGGACCGCGCCGGACAAATCTCAATTGGATCTTTCGCACCGCAGGCCGACTCTACGCCGATGCTGCGGTGGGCACTGACGGGACGATCTACGTGCCTTCCCACGACGGCCATCTTTATGCCGTGAATCCGGACGGCCGGGAAAAATGGTCTTACGATGCCCGCGGCAAAATTTGGAGCTCCCCTGCCATCGGACCAGATGGGACGATCTACTTCGGCAGCGACGATGACCGCCTGGTCGCGCTCGACCCGTCGGGAAAGGAGCGCTGGGTCTTCCCCACCACTCAGCCCCCACCTCAGGGCAAACAGGCCCGGGCAGGTCAATGGGATGTGGACACCTCGCCCGGGTTGCTGTCCGACGGAACCGTGGTGTTCGGCTGTGACACCACGTTGTTCGCCCTCTGGCCCAGTGGGGGCATTCGCTGGTTGTTCACCGCCGGTGTGGACCGGGCAAAGATCTTCTCCAGTCCGGCTATCGGACCGAACGATACGATTTATTTCGGCACCCAGGGGCGGTTCTTTTTCAGTCTCGACAAAAGCTCCCGGGTCAATTGGTACCAGAAAACCGGTGGCGACAATG
>JANQET010000481.1 GCA_028278265.1 Myxococcota bacterium | reverse complement strand
TCTGCACCCTACAAGATTTGGTACGTGCCTTTGGGCACGCACACTGCATCTTGTACTGCACAGCTGACGCACCTGACGGCCGCTCTTCAAACCCCCATTCAGGGACGGGAACTAGGCTAGCGGCGGAGTCCGGTGGGTTGCCAGGCGGTTCCGCCGACCAGCTGTAAAATGGCCAGGTTGAGGTTGTCATCCAGGTCGGTCGAATACTCGAAGCGAATTTCGGCATTTTTGAGCACCCGCACCCCGATTCCCGCGCTGAGCTGACGCATCTCGTCCTCATCGTCCGGCCAGAACATGCTGTATCGACCGACGATGAAAAACGGGTCGAAATCATACATTCCCTGTCCGTAAATGCCGTGGTTTTTCCGCTCGATCTCCTTTTTCTGGGACGCTCCCTCCCAGTGATAGATGTACTCCCCCTTGGCTGTGAAGCCGGCCAGATCAAAGGTCAGGTCCGCGCCGCCGAGCATCATGTCCATCTTGGAGTCCTTGTCGAAGAAGGCGGCCATCGACCCCCCGACTTCGAGCGCCTCCACCGGCTGGACCCCCACCCGGCCGCCAAAGGCCACCACCATCTCCCAGTTGAGCGTGTTCTCCATCAGCTCGAATTGGTCGGTCTGCTCGTTCCACACCTGGACCATCTCCTGCGTCTGATAATCGAACCCGTTGAGCCCATAGACAATCACGTTGAAAACTGACGCATCCAGGTAGAACTGCACCCCCAGATCGTTCCACGAATTATGGGTCGCCGCCACGGCCAGGGGCCGGGTGATCAGGGGCCGATCAATCGACGGATAATCCAGGTAGTCGATACCGAAGGGGACGTCGAATTTACCGAACATCAGCCCCGAGGTTTCGATGAAGTCCGACCGGAAGAGGTGACCGTACTCCCTGCCGATGAGGCGGCCGTCGGCGGTAAAGGCGCGCAAAGTGAACTTCTCCCCCTCCGCGTCATAGGCCACTGCGGCAGATATGGTGAGGTAGTCGGCCAGCTCCTGATCGAGATCCAACTCCAATTGGCCGATGGCGAATCCGTCCGGCCCGTGCTCGTCCCAGCGGTACTGGAAATCGCCAAAGGCGAACACCTCTACCGGGAGCAGTCCGCCGAGATCAGAGAGCTGTTCGAAGAGCGATTCGTCATCTGCTTCATCTGGGATGTCCGGGCCCTCCTCGATCGGCGCGCTTGTGCTGTCATCGCCGGGCGCTGCGCGCTGTCGGCGGAGGGTCTCTATTTCACGAGCGTTCTTTTCGACCTGCTCGGAGAGGGTCAGCTCGGACCGATCGGCGGCAGCGGCTCGTATCCCGGCAATCTCGCGCTTCAACGCGGCGATTCTACCGGTGGCTGCTTTGACCCGAATCCCGGCCTCGGCAGCGGCGGCTTCCTCCCCCGAGTCGACCGTCTGTTGATCGGTCTTGACCTGGGCTTCGAGCTCGGTGATCTGCTGCTCCAAAACCGAAATCTGCTCCTGCTCGGTGTGGGAGAGCACCACGGTTCCCGTCGACCGCACCACCCCCGCCTCGGCCAAGGCGGACTTGAGCTCGGCGATCTCTTGTCGCAGCTCGGCATTGGCCCGCTCTTGATTTTCCACTGTTACCTGAAGCTCGGCGAGATTGGGTTTTGTTTTCGATTTCTTTGGTGCGGCTTTCTTGGCTTGCTTGGGTTGTTTCTTCTTTATCGCCGGTTTCGTCTTTACCGCCGGTTTTTTCTTTGTCGCTGGTTTCTTCTTTGTCGCCGGTTTGGTCGCAGTCGGCGGTTTCTGCGGTTTCGCCGGCTTCTGGGCCTGGACCCCGCCAAAACAGCACAGCATCACCACCAATGTGCAAAGACCGACCAAAATCGGTCGAGGAGCTCTGATTTTCCTCATTTGACTCTCCTTTGGCGATCGCGTCCGATCACCGCGTACTAGCGACAATTCACGAATTCCCAAATAGCGCCATTATTCACGAGTTCCGCCGGGGTTTCCACTTTTGAGACAAAGCCCAACACAGAACGGATCGGGGCACCGTCCATTCGAGTCGATCGAATGAAAGCCCCGGTGCAGCGGATTGGCTGTTCGGCTCACTTGCGGAACTTGGCCAGATCGGCGATCTCCTCGATGCCCAGTTTTTTCATAATCTTGTGCCGATGAAGATCGACCGTACGCACCGCACAGGTGATGATGAGCGCAATCTGCTGGGCGCTCTTTCCTTCGGCGAGCAGCTGCAGGACTTCGCGCTCCCGCTCGTCGAGCTCGGCATAGCCCGGATGGTCGTCCAATGAAATTTTTTCGTTCATAGCTGAATTCTCCTCAAAGTGTGTTGCGCTATCCTAAACCGACTTCAATCGGTTGCAAACCTGGCTTTTTCTCAATTGCATTCATCCGGTCGGTCGGCTCGGGGATCGAGGGGCAGCGCGGCAGGGTCGTCCGGGCCGGTGGATTCACAGTTCTGCTCGTCCGCCCCGGGTCCTGCGCAGCGGGTGAGCGCCAGCACATCGTCGCAGGTGGCCGTATCGGCGACCTTGACCATTTTGAAATACTGTTGCACCGGACATTGGGGATCGGTGGTGCCCGGATCGCCCAAATCGCAGACGCTGGCGCTTGAAGCCAGCACGTGTTGTTCAGAAGAGTTGTCGGTGACCGCGCCGGCGATCGTCTGTCGGTCGACGATTTCACCGTCGAGCCGGGCCCACCATCGCTGGGTCACGTAAACCTCGCAGTTGAGCACCCCATTAAAAATATTGGTCATGCCGGGATGGCCGTCCTGATCCTGATCGCAGTGGGAGTTGGTACACGGGGCATCGCAGGGGGTGGTGTCGTCATCCTCGGCCGAGTAATTGGGCGGCAGGGGGTCGGCTATCGGATCGCAGAGGTTGGCGCCCCGAACTTCGTACACCACCTCGGATTGCCAGGGGGTGCCCTGATCACTGGAGGTCACACTGACGTGGCGCTCGAGCACCTCGACGTGATCGATGAATTGGGTCGGGACGATGCTCTGATTCGCCGAGGTCTCCAGCTTGAGCTTGATCGCACACAACTTCTCCCGGGCGGTCAGGTTCCCCTGGCCGTCCGAGGTGAGGTGCACCAGGTACCAATTGCGCGAAGCGACCCATTGGCTGGAGACGATCGGGATGCCCGTCTGTATGATCGAGGTGTTGAGCAGCTCGGCCCACGCCCCGACCAGATCACCCCCCGGTCCGGTGTCCGTATCGAAATCCGCATCTCCGTCCGTGTCCCCGTCCGTGTCCCCATCCGCGTCCGTATCCGTATCCGAGTCCCCCCCGGCGTCTGGTTCCGGATCGACCGAATCATCTCCGCAGGCACCGATCCACAATACCATCAGGGGCAACACCCAAAGCAGCGCCGCTGCGCGGTAGCTCATCTGTCCCATCACTACTCCCTTCAATCGAACGGCACGCCGATCATCACCATCCCGTTGAATACCACACCGCCGAACGAGAAACCCGGCATCCCCGGATTGTTGCTCTGAAGCGGTTGGGGCAGGTCGAGAGGTTGACCCTCGAAATCCACCACGTCATCGGGCACTTCATCGATGATGCCGCCCGATTGTTCGTCAAAATTGTTCTTGCTCACGTCCCGGCCGAGCATCTGCCACAGCTGGCCCGTCAAATCGAGCGTAATCGCTCGCCCGAAGATCCCCAACTCCACCCCCACGCCGAGACTGTACAGGAGCAGGGTGTTGTCCACGTAGTTGTACCGCCCCTTCAACGAGGGCATCGGCGACGGATGGTAAGCAACACCGGCCCGCAGATCGAAACGGGGGTTGGGCTGCCAGTGGCCCCCCAACCGAGCGCTGACCACATCCTCGAAGGTGGGATCGCTCCATCGGTCGTCCCAACCGGGCACAGTGGTGTCGGCGCGCCAGGAGGGATGGGTCCACTGGTTGCCGTGCCGGTCGAGATATTTGGACCACCGCTCAAAGGTCGCCCCGATCTCCACGGAATAGGATCTTTTGACAAACGCCGCCGCCGCGGCGATCTCCATCGGTTTGAAGCCCAGCACTGTGCGGTGGTGCTGACCGAAGTGGCTCTGTACCTCCCCGGTTTCCGGTGAAATCAGTTCCCCGTTCCAGATCTGCAGATCAATATCAACTGCCACATCGGCATAGGATTGTCGCCGGTAGACCAGTCCGAACTGCAACCCCACCGGGGTGACAAAGGCCAAACCGACGATGGGACGAACCACCGGGGTCAACCGGGCCCCGCTGTTGAAATAGCCGTACTCCCATTGGGCCCCGTCGGTGAGCAACAGCTGGGCCTCCATTGCCAACACCAGATCGATCGGAAAGGCGACGCCGATGCTCAGCCAGGAGCCCGGCGCAAAGGCCACCCCCGGCGTAATCGCCAACACCTGATCGAATTCGCCGAAGCGCTCGAAGTGCAGTTGGTTGGAGAAGAACTGTTCTCGCTCGTCGTTGTACCAGGCATCAAAGCTGACCCAGTCGCTCAAGGGTAGACTGACGCTCAACCCGAGTTGAATCAGCTCGTCCAAAAACGAAGTGATCGCGGTCAGGCTGAGCAGCTTTGTCGTGGGCAGGTCGGCTGTGTCCTCCCGGGGCCGCAGCGAGTCCGTGGGCAACGGCCGGTCGATCGTCCAACCGGTGGTCTGGGTGTCGTAAATCGAGGGGGGGACGTCGAACCGCGCGTCCCTGGCGTCCCGCTCGATGGACAGGCCATTGACCGCCAATGACAACGCCATCCAGATCCCGCCGGAGTCGACGGTCATCAAGGCGGGGTTGAGGTAGAGGGCGCTCGGTCCATTTCCCGAAGCGACCGCGCTGCCGGCCATCGCGGCAGAGCGGGCATCGTTGCCGAACCAGCGCACCGGGGAGCTGGCCCGAGCAGAGGGAGCCGAGCTGCACAGACCCAACACGACAAACAGAAAGGCCATACCGACGGCCAATCGCACTTTTTTGGGGGTGGTGATAAAAGGTTCTGTATCCATATGGCCCGGTTTTACCACAACCCGCTCGATATTCTGAAACAATGAGTGTTTGGGAAACCGTCCTACTTGACGAAGCCGGCTTGACGCACGGTGCGGTTGAACCAGGGGATGAACATCCGGGTGACCGCCTGAGCCCCCGCTTTGATCGGGTGGGAATCGTCGCTGCTCTCGGCGAATTGGGGCACCAGGGTGTTTTCATCCGGGTTGCCCTCGGCGATGGCCAGGGCGTTGAAGAGGTCGAACACCTGCACATTGGGCAGATCTTTGGCGTACTCGGTGGTGACCCATTTCGACCACTCGCGCGCCCGTTTGGCCGCCTCGGGGGTGGTTTTGACCTTGACCAGGGGCGGCGTCGACATGCCGATAAAGAGGATTTCCGGGTGTTTCTTGAACGTGGGTAGCAAAGACGTGTAGTAATTTTGATACTCTTTGAACATTGCGTCGGTCTTGATGTTCGACGCCGGATAACAGCTCTTGAACATGACGATGTCGTGGGCCGGTTTCCCCTCTTTGAGCTCCCAGCTCTTGATCACGTCGAAATAAGCGGGGGTGTTAAAATTCTTAGGAAAATCAACAGGATCCGTATGGTCTCCGATTACGTATCCGTCCACCGCGGCCTCGGAATAATTAATGTCGTAAAATGTAATGTTGTTTTTCTCGAGTGCGTCGCGCAAGCCCCCTTTTAGAATGCGATCGCCGGTGCTGTGGTGGTGCCACACCATGGTCATGGTCTTGGGCGGTGCCCCGGGATTCTTCCCCGGATCCATTGCCAGGCTGGTCTGCTCCTGCGGAATGCTGCGCTGACAGCCGGCGAACAGAATCAGCCCGGCCAATGTCAATACCCGTTTGGGAATTATCGATTTCATGATGGCTTCTCCCTTATCCAATAGCTCGAATCGATTGCACAACCGGGTGTTCAATCGATCAATTCTGGAAATCAATTCAGCCCGTTTCATCACCCTTTTTTAGAACAATTGAGCCGCTACGTCGAGCGCAATCGCGCTTTTCGACGAGCACTGACCCGGCGAAATTCGACAGTGGATTGTTGAGGCCGATGCAAACTGCGCTATCCTTTTTTATTGGGATCACAACAGCGATACCGGGGACGTGGAGACCGATGAGCGACGACGCCGAACACAAGCCGATTAGCGTTTTACTGGTGGAAGACAATCCTGTCGACGCCCGATTGATCGAGGCCTTTTTGGCCAAGACCAAGTGGGTCACCTTCGAAGTGCAAAAAACCGCGGAGCTCGCCACGGCAATCGAGCGCACGACCCAATCGCGCATCGATATCATCCTCCTCGACCTCAACCTGACCGACAGCGAGGGCTTGGAAACCCTCTATGCCCTCCAAGTTCAGGTTCCCGAGCTGCCCAAGGTGATCATCACCGGGGACGACAGCGAGGAGCAGGCGCTCGATGCCCTGCGGGAAGGGGCCCAGGACTACCTGGTTAAAGGCAATCTCAATGTGAATCAGTTGATGCGCTCGATCCACTACGCGATCGAACGGAAAGAGGCCGAGGAGGAGCTGCGTCTGGCCAAGATCGAAGCGGAGACCGCCGGCTGGTACCTGCACGAAGCAAACGAAAAATTGACCCACGAGATCACAGAACGAAAGCGGCTCGAAGAAGAGCACAAAAAGATGATCGAGTTGCTCTCCGAGTCCAATCAGTCATTGGAGAAGACCAACAAAGAACTCGATCGGGTCAACGAAAAACTGAAAGAGCACGAAAAGGCCCTGATCGAGGCCAACGAAAAGCTGGAAATCCAGGCCACCACCGATCCCCTGACCCAGCTGTTCAACCGGCGCCAGGGGGAGAAGATCCTCAAAGAAGAGATGGCCCGGGTCCAGCGGGGCAAGCAGGTGATGGGCGTGATCATGGTCGATTTGGACCATTTCAAGAGCGTCAACGATACTTATGGTCACGATGGGGGCGATGCGGTGCTGGTGGATATCGCAGCCCGTTTGAAGCGGTCATGCCGTGAGTACGATTCAGTGGTGCGATGGGGCGGCGAGGAACTGCTGATCATCTGTCCGCACACCAATTCGAGTCAAGTGGTGATGGCCGCCGAGCGATTGCGCAAATTGATCGCGGACCGGCCGGTCGAAAAGGAAGGGCTGCCCGCCATTCCGGTCACCGCCAGCATGGGCACCGCCGGATCGGACGCCTTTAAGGAATGCGATTTGGAGAACTTGTTGACCCTCGCCGACACCGCGCTGTACCGCGCCAAAGCAGAGGGGCGCAACTGCGTCCGCTCCGCCTCGGTCGAGCCCCCCGAGCTGGTCGAAAAAGAGAGCCTCGCCCAATCAGAACACCCCCAGAGCTAGTCTGCTGTTTCAACCGCACACTGATGGGTAAAGCAAGCGATTTCCCCCTTTGAAAAAGGAGGGTGTTGTTTTAGTCTGTGCTTCGCGGCTTTCGATGTAGGGCTGGGGTTCACCCCCAGCCGCTTTCCCTCGTCACTGCTGAGCGAGC
>JANQET010000469.1 GCA_028278265.1 Myxococcota bacterium | reverse complement strand
ACCTTGAAGTCGCCCCCCTCCTCGACCACGGTCAGCTCCAGTCGCTCGGCAGCCTGCCCCACGCGGCGGGTCAACTCATCCGACTTCTTCCGCGCGTCGGCGATGATCCCGGTGCGGATGTGACCAAAGGCGCCGTCGGATAGGGAGCGCGGGATCATCCGCTCCAGCTCGGCGATCAGCCGATCCATCTCCCGAGCCAGCACGCGGCCCTTGCCGGCGGGCAGGGCCAGCGGTCGGGGTTGGTCCGGTGACTGAAAGTTGTGCACATAGCAAAGATCGTCGGGCACGCTCTCGTTGGCGGCCCGCTTCTTGAGCAACCGCTCCAAGGTGGAGGTCTTGCCCGATCCCGCTTCGCCGACGGCGAATATATTGAACCCCCGGGTGGTGATATTCAAACCCACCTCGACCGCCCGCATCGCCCGTTCCTGCCCGATCATTCCTTCGATGGGTGGCAGCGTCGCCGTGGTGCTGAAGTTGAACCACGACTTGGGCAACGCGCGGGTCAACTGTTTGGGGGGTAATCGGTGTTTGTTCAGATTGTTCATTCGTACTCCACACTGAGGGCTCGAGGAAAAATGGCGACCTTTGTGGACTCAACGGTGCCGGGGGTGATCCGGGCTGTACCAGCAGGTATCACAACACCCGCCCAATTCGCACAGGCCCAGCGGGCGCAGGCAGGTGCCCTGATCATCGCTGGGCCTGATCTCGTCGACAGTGATCAGCCGCGGCGCGCTCGGGCGCTGCTCCGTTTTTTTGGAATGCCCGTTGCTTTCTTTGGTGTCATCGGTCTGCGACATGTCTCGGGTCCCTAATTAACTATGCTCGGTTTGACGGGCTCGTCGACACCAAGGGGACCGACAGTGCCATTTATTTTTTTTCGTGGCAAGAAACACAGGAGTTGTCGATGCCGTTTTCTTTGTGGCACCCCATACATTGCAGATGCAGCGCGCCTTTGTAGCCGATCATTTCTGGATTGTTCTCATCGACTTCGGCTTTATGGCAGTCAAAGCAGGGTTTGACCGGTCCCGCCCCTTTCTTATAGGTGTGATGACAGGTCTTACAGCTATCAGATACCTCGACATGGCCCTTGTGATCGAAATTGGAGGCCTTGTACAGGTTTTCGATGCGGTCGATTTTGATCGTCGACGGGGGATCCTGGGCCAAGGCCAAGCTGGAGATCACGACCACGACCAGGGCGATGACGATGAAGCCTTTGGATTTCAATTGGGTCATTGTGTTCCTCATTTGTTTGGCCATGCTACTCGGATACAGGCCACGCGATGCGATAGGTTTCCCGCCCGGCGAGTCGATCGCTCTTGGGTTCTTTGGGGTGCATCGGAAAGAAGTAGACCGCCAGCCCCGCCGCGACGAATCCGAACATGACCAGGGCGATGGAGAGCATGAATTCGGTCCAGGTGGGGAAATAACCCGTGGATTTAACGAACTCGAAACTGGAAACCGCGATGTTGAACCGGTGCATCACCAGCCCCAGCACCACGCTGAACGAGATGATGAACAAGCGCTTCGCCGTGAGGGGTAGCTTGCGATAGATCATCACCACCGGAATGAAGACAAACAGGAGGTTTTCCAGCCAGAACATCGCCGCCGGCTTGCCCTCGGCAACCCGCCAGAGCTCACCGCGCACGGCCAAGTCGCCGATACGGACGATGAAAAACAGCACCAGCACATAGGACATCACGCGAATCAACGTCCGCATCAGTCCGGTCGGTAACGGGTGCTTGGTGAAGCGATAGCTCAAAAACGCTTCGAAGCAGACCATGCCCATGCCCGCGGCCACGCAGGAGATGAAAAAGTGCACGGGCTGAATTTGGGAGTACCACAGGGCGTGCATTTTGTGCGGTACCAGCGTAAACAGCGTGCCCAGGGTCGATTGGTGCAGGGTGGACAGCAAGATGCCGATCACCACCAATACGACGGAAACCTTGTGGTGGAAGTGGACCAATCGGTTCCAGCCCAGCCGCTCGAAGACGACGAGGGAAAACTCCAGCACCAGCACGGTGGTGTAGGTCACAACGCACAGGGCGACTTCGAACAGAGGGGAATGGATATTGGGGCTGTAGAAAATGCTGAAGATGTTCCAGGGCCTTCCGATCTCCACGACCAGCCCGATGATGAACAAAATATAGCCCAGCATGGCTGTGAGAATCGCCATCCGCACCAACGGTTTGAAGCGCTTGATTTGAAACACATAAACCGTGGCGGCCATTACAAATCCGCCCGCTGCCAAAGCCACACCGGCGAGAATGTCGAACCCGACCCAGATCCCCCAGGGGGTCTGGTCGCTCAGGTTGGTCACCGTGCCCAAGCCGCCGTAAAATCGGATGAAGACGATAATCGCGGTGGTGAGAAAAACGAGGGCGATAAGGACGCGCCAGGGGGTGATGTATTTAAGCATGCCCGCCTCCTTTGTCCCCCTTGCCCGATTTGGCGGCTTCCTCAGCCGCGGCGACCGCTGCCCGCCGTTTGAACAGGAAGTAGGATCCGCCCAGGAACGCGGCCCCCACACCGACGATGGTGGGAACCTGTTTTAAGACCTGCCAAGTGAGCTGGGGCAGGGGATACTTGGGCACCGTCATATCGAACCCCAGCTTCTCGAACGGAACCGAGGTGAGGTAGAGCACGCTGGTGCCGCCGGCCTCATCGAGTCCGTAAATGTAGTCGTGGTACTTTTTGGGCTGGTCGGCGATGCGCGCCTTGGCCACTTTGACCAATGTGTCGAGATCCCCGAACACGGTGGCCTCGGTGGGACAGGCTTCGGCGCAGCCGGTTGACTTGCCCTCCTTGATGCGCGCGTCACAGAGCACGCATTTGCGAATGCGGGGGTTGTATGAAAACCACTCAAACGTGAGGATGCGAAAGGCGCAGGCGGTCATGCAATACCGGCACCCCAGACAAACATCCTTGTCGTAGAGCACCGCGCCGGATTCCTCTTTGGTCAATGCGGCGACCGGACAGGCGGAGACACAGGCCGGGTCTGCGCAGTGACGGCACAGGTTTCTCACGTACTGCTCCTGCTCCCGACGGTAGACCACTGTCCAGTTATCACTATCGAGCTCAGGGGCGACCTGGGGCGGTAGATCATTCACCGCCTTGCAATTTTCCGAGCACGCGTCGCAACCGATGCAGCGCGTGATGTCGATCAGCAATCCTTTAGATTTGATGGCCATTGCGCTCTACGCCTCCTTTGTGGCCCGACGGCTGAGGAAGCCCTCTTGAAACATATTCCACACTCTGTTGTTCGCCCCGGTCAACATTCCCCGGTACGACGCCCCTTTGCGGTATACGGCGATAAACTCCTGCAGCCGCTTCAAATCCGATTTCATGAAGCTGACCGCCGCATCATCACTGGGCAACGCAATTTTCGTTGACTCGGAATTGACCGAAAACAGCCAGCCGGCACCATAGGGATCGGTGTTGATCAATTGGGGGTTTTTCACCAACTCGGTGTTGACACGGGTCACCACACCTGTGACAGGCGACACGAACTTCAGTGCCCGACCGCCGACGGTTAATTCAAACGCCGATTGACCCGCCTCGACCTTTTTGCCCGTCTCGGGTAGGCCGACGCCGGTGACCCGGCTTACCGTGGCCTGGGCCACGTCGTCCACCCCAACTGTCACCTCACCCCCGTTGCCCATGCGAGCCCAGCTGTGACCGGGGTGCAGATGATACCCCTGGGGCAACACCACATCCTCTGATGCGGACGTGGCGTCCGGCTCACCGTGCCCGTGGGCGTGCCCCGCCGAGGCCGGTTCCAAATCTTTGATGAACAGATAATCGACTAGAAAAAACAAAACGATTAAGCCCACAAATGCCAGCGTAACCATTTCTCACCCTTTCTGTTGCCCAGTCCGGTCGACGCGTCGATACGCCGACCGACAAAAAGAAGCACGACGTGCGGCACATCGCCTCTTCAGGAAGTACCGAGGTGCACAGTCTTTTACGCGCCCAATATCACGTAAATCAACCACAACACGCGCTGTATTACATTCACCTCTCGACTTGTCAATAATGGGCGAACCAACAAAAACGAATCAAACCGAAACCTTTGACGAAACCGTTTTTTTTATGAACTATACTAAGGATACCTAATAGTCTTTTGCGGAAGTTGAAAAAACATGGAAACTCGCTTCAGTACGCACCAAATGGCTCATCAGGCCCTTTTCTCCGGTGATTTCGAGACCGCCCTTCGCGTTGCCGGACCAATGCTGGAAAGCGACCCGGGGGATTTGACCGCCTGGAGAATTACCGCTTGGGCCCTGTACAACCTGGGGGAAACAGAGGTGGCGATCACCAACCTGAAGAGCCTGGCCCTCTCCTTGGCCCAGGATCGCCGGCCCATTTTGTCTCTCGCACATATCAAGGAGCTCGAGCACTTGGGGGAGAACGTCGATGAATTGATCACCAAACTCGCCTCGATGTACGGGGCCGACTCGGATCGGCTGGTCGAGGCGGATCTGGCGCCACCGCCGCTCCCCAGCGCCATAAACGTCGAGCCCTGGCCAGGGGATCAATCTCGGGAGGCGATCGTTCAGCTGGCCAAGGAGGCGATGGCGGTCTCCTGGGGTCAAGCACTGACGGCCACCCGCCCCGACGAGCTGCCCTTCGTTCCCCTGCTCTCGGTGCTTTCCATCGAGGATTTTGTCCCCCTGGTCAAGATCTTGAAGCGGGAGGTGTACCGGACCGACGATGCGATTTTGGAACAGGGGAATCGGGGAGATGCCATGTACATCATCGCCGAAGGGGGCGTGCGGGCGGTTCATCGAGATGGGCAGGGTCGAGAGACCACCTTGATCGAGCTGGGTCCGGGCGCATTTTTCGGCGAGATGGCGCTGGTTTCCAACGCCCCCCGAGCCGCGTCGATCATTGCGCTCAAGCCCACCGTCGTGCTGCGGGCGAACAAAGCCGATCTCGAATCTCTCGCGGCCAGCGCACCGGAAATCGGCAACACCCTCGTCGCCTTTTGCCATGCGCGAATGCTGACCAACCTCATTCGCGTATCACCGGTGTTGGCGCCGGTACCGATCAGCAAACGGGCCGAAGTGATCGCCCGATTTTCCACCGATTTCAGACATGCCGGCCATATCGCTATCGAAGAGGGCAAGCCGGGTCCCGGTCTGTTTCTCATCGTTTCAGGTCAAATGCAGGTGCTCAAGAGTGACAAGGGGGGACAGACCATCGTCGCCCATTTGGGGCCAGGGGATCTCTTCGGCGAAATTTCACTGATCATGCGCAAACCCTCGACAGCAACGGTCGTGGCGACAGAGGACACGGCCCTGCTCTTTTTGTCTGCCGAACAATTCCACGAAGCGACCCGCGATTTTCCCGAGCTGCTGAAAGGGGCGTTCGACATCGCCCTGACGCGAGAAGAAAAGAACAACTCGATTCTCGCCAGCGCGGCCGCGGCCACGGACGAACTGCTCCTGCTCTAACCTAACCGCTGCCCGTCCCTAATCCAAAGCGTTCCCAAAATATAGAATATAGGGACGGAGGCCAGGAAATACTACCGGACAACTACGGGATTAGGACTAGGAGGACGGACTAGGGGCGGACTAGGGGGACGGAGGCCAAGTACTCGCCACCGGAAATAGTGACGGTGCCTAAGGATTCGCCGATCTTCGATAAAAAAAAAGGGGCGCTGTTGCACCCCCTTTTTTTTCAAGACAACGAACGCCTATTTTTTGCGGCGCGCGCCACCGACAAAGTCTTTGAGGGCTTGTGCCGGCTTGAATGTCACTGTGGTCTGGGCTTTGATTTTGATCTTCTCACCCGTCTGGGGGTTGCGGCCGGTGCGGGAAGCACGTTTTTTCTTGTTGAAAGTACCAAAACCCGGGAACGAGAAACGCTCTTCTTTTTTGATCGATTTTTTCACTTCTTCGAACATCGCGTCGATTACAGCCTGAACGGTCTTCTTGGAAAGACCCTCGGGAACGGTTTTGGCCTTTGCCACGGATTCGATGAGTTCAGCCTTCGTCATTTTGTCCTCCTGTCGTTATACGACATTGATTTTTGGTGAAAACTCAATGAGTTCCCCCATATTGTGCGAATGAAGGAATCATATGTTCAGGTTTCTGAGCTGTCAAGAAAAAAAGAAGATTTTTTTGAGATTTTCCTTGTAGCACAAGCGCTAGAGGAGTTTGAAAAGCGGAAACTCCGTTTTTATGCACGTGCCAGAGACAATCACCCAGCTCAGTCACTCATGGTCAGTTTTCCAAGAAAATAGATGTTGGGTTACAGCCCAAATTGGACCTCTCATCGATAATCTTTCCGATATCCCAGCAATACATTTACTCCTGGAATTTGTCACCGCCGACCCCCGCTCGCCGCGCAGGATAATCCAACCGTTCGGATCAATTCCCGCTCAATCGCTCGCCAGCAGAAGCAAATCGTCCTCTGAGACCATCAACGGATAACGAAAAGTATCGTAAACCATTCCTTTAAAATTGTAAAATAAAAGAAATATTTAAAATCTTTCAGCTAATCTCTGATAATCCACCGCGATACGAGGTTTATAATTGGCTTAAATGAGAAAAGTGGTACTAGTTATATAACATGTATACTGTTCGCCCGAGCCGATTACCACCATACTTAATTTCGGGCCTACCGTTGTGTCCATCATCGGTTATCCAGTAGACTAGAATCGACTCCCCACCAGAGAGGGGAATCAACGCAAGGAGCGGGCACACCCGATGGACATCAAGATTCCCGGCGGCCCCCCGCAGGGCGCCCCAACAGATGCGATCACCGACGCGGCCCAGGCGGCAGAGGAATCGACCGAATCCGCAGCCACTCAATCCACTGAAGCCGCTGAAACGGATGCGATTGCACAGATCGCCGACCAGGTCGCCGCAGGGAAGCTGGCCCCGGACGAAGCGGTCGAGCGCATTCTCGGCGAAGTTCTCAACTCCGAGTCAATACAAGCGGCCCCGCCGGAGGTGCGCGCCGAGCTCGCCGACGCCCTAAGAACGCTCATCGAAACAGACCCCCACCTCAGCGCACTGACCTCAGTGCTGGGTCTCGACCTGAACAACGGTTAGCCGGTTGCCATCGGGAGCCGCAAGAATCACTCTCACGCATTTTTTTTAGCTGGTCTCCACATTGAGGATGTCGTCGTAATCGGCTGTGGAAAAGTAGGTTTTGGACTGATCCGGTTTGGAGAGATAGTAGCCGCGCAACCAATCTTCGGCGATCTCGACCACTTCCCAGCGGGTGGTGAGGTTGTAGAAATCGGACTCGAGCACCGGCGGCGAGGCAGCCAATCGCTCGGCCAGGGCTTGAGCATCCGACGGGGCGGTGCAGATCGACCCGCCCCAAGAGTCGATCGGCTGCAGTGCAAACGCTTCGGCCGCCGCGCCTATCGGGTTGAAGCGTAGCACGACCTCTTCGAACTCCATCATCCAATCGCGGGCCTGGTCGGAGACGACACGCCAGCGGCAGGAAAACCTGCGCCGCAGCACTTCACCGAAATAGGCTCCCACCGTGGGCGCCATCAGGTGGATCAGCTGAGCTCGACGAGGGTCTCCCGGGGAGAACGGTGCTTCACCCGCTTCGTCGTCGGCGACGGCGGTGATGAAATGGTCGAGCACCCCTAATGTCTCATACTGGTAGTCGAGTTCGAACTTCAGCCGTTTTTTGACATGCACCACACAGCGGTCGGCCAGTGACCGGACCGCGTCGGGGGCTGTGGTGAGAGCTCGTTTCATCGAAGGGACTCTACCCTGTCCGTGGTCCCTCTTCAACTCGAGTTATCATTAACTTGCATTTCGCTGCGCCATCGTTCGGGGGAGCCCCTATTTTTCCTCGAACAATCACGGTTTCATATTAAATGGAGCCGCTGTACAGGGCCCCTGCAATTTGAGTTGTCGGTAACTTGTATTATAGTGAGCCAACGCTCCAACTGACCGAACTGAGGACCGGTGCCCGGCATGAAGCCAACGCCCCAGACAAGCAGCGACGACAGACCCGTCATCATCATCGAACCGACCAGCGGTTCCCTGAGACGGGAACTGACCGAGCTGCTGCGCGCCTACCGACTGTTCTTCTTTTTTACCGCGCGGGACATTCGCATACGCTACAAACAGACTTTTCTGGGCATCGCATGGGCTCTGGTGCAACCGTTGGGTACGGTGGTAGCGCTGACCTTCGTATTCTCCTACCTGGCCAAGCTGGACACCGGCGAGACGAGCTATCCCCTGTTTTCAATCACCGGTCTCGTGCCCTGGGCATTTTTCGCCGCAACGGCCAATCGAGGGGCCCATTCGCTGCTGTCCAACGGGCATTTGCTGAGCCGCATCTACTTTCCCCGTCTCATCCTGCCCCTCAGCGCCGGTGGGGCGCCGGCGATCGATGCCCTGGTCGCCCTGTTTATCGCCCTGACAATGATGCTGTATACCGGTGTTCCACCCGGGATCACAGCCCTGTTGGCGCCCTTGTTTCTACTCGGCGCAGGGTTCATCGGTGTGGCGGTGGGCATTGTGCTCTCCGCCGCGGTGGTTAAGGTACGAGACGTCCGCAACGTGCTGCCCCTGGGCTTTCAATTATGGATGTTCATGACACCGGTGGCCTACGCCACGTCGATGGTCCCCGATCAATTCGGTTGGATCATGGCGCTCAATCCACTGGCCCCGGTGGTCGAGGCATTTCGCGCCGCCCTATTGGGAGGGGCGATTCCGTGGATTGGCCTCGCCTCGAGCGCGACCTTCACCCTCGGCCTACTCGTTGTTGGATTGTGGATCTTTCACCGGGCTGCCTCCCGGTTTGCCGATATCTGGTAGGAGCCATGGAACCGACCGTCGAGGCGATCGCACTGAGCAAGGAGTACCGCATTGGTCAAGGGCTCGGTTTGTGGCGCATGCTCACCAGCACCGGTCGTCGAATCGTGGGTCGAGCTAGTGAATCCGAAAACCGGTTGCAGGCGCTGAACCAAGTGGACTTTTGTGTCCATCCTGGAGAAGTGGTCGGCCTGGTGGGGAGAAACGGCGCCGGAAAGAGCACCTTATTGCGCGTCCTGGCCCGAATCACCACTCCTTCTTCCGGGCGGGCGATCATTCGAGGGCGCACCGCCTCCCTGCTCGACGTCACCGCCGGATTCCACATGGATCTGACCGGCTTGGAGAACATCTACTTCACCGGCGCGATCATGGGCATGACCAAGAGGGAAATCGCCGCCAAACTGGATCGAATTTCCGCGATGGCCGAGGTGGCCGACTTCCTGACCACCCCGGTGAAACGATACTCCACCGGGATGTACCTGCGCCTGGGAATCGCCATTGCAGCACACGTGAATGCGGACCTGCTGCTGTTCGACGAGGTGCTCGCCGCCGCGGATGGTCGCTTTCAACGGCAGTGCTACGATGTACTACGCGCTGCAGCAGCGGACGGGCGGTCGGTGATCTTCGTCAGCCACCAACTCGACCTCGTCGAACAGCTCTACCCCAGAACCCTGTTGCTCAAGAAGGGTCGATTGGCCGTCGACGGCCCGACCGGGGAGGTGCTGGCCCGGTATCGGGACGAGTTGAGTCGCGACCAGGCTAGCGGTGAATTGTCCATTGAAAGCGAGGGTGGTTGATGCGCGCCGGGTTTGTACAGTTCAATCCACAACTGGGCCAAATCGAGGCCAACCTGAGGACGATTGAGCAACTGGTCGGGAGCACCGAAGCCGACCTGTTGGTTCTCCCGGAGCTGGCCCTGACCGGCTATGCTCTTCCCGATGCGGCGACTGCGGCAAAATGGGCCGAGCCGATCCCCGGACCGTCGATTCACCGTTTGACCGATTTGGCCAGGACTCGCAGGGCCCACCTGGTGGTCGGTCTGGCCGAACGGGCAGACACGACGCTCTACAACTCCGCCGTGTTGATCGGCCCGGCCGGGCTGGTCGCAGTGTATCGCAAAACCCATCTGTTCTGGGACGAACCCGACCTCTTCATGCCGGGCAACACCGGATTCTGGCCCGTAACGGTCGGACCAGTGAAAGTGGGGATGATGATCTGTTTCGACTGGGTCTTTCCCGAAGCCGCCGGAACATTGGCCCGCCGCGGTGCCCAACTTCTCGTCCACCCCTCCAATCTGGTGCTGCCCTATTGCCAGCGGACCATGCCGATCCGTTGCCTCGAAAACCGGGTGTTTGCCATCACCTGCAACCGTTGGGGGCAGGAAACCGGCCAGGACGGGCCGCTGAATTTCAGCGGCGGATCGATCATCGCCGGACCGACCGGTGACGTCCTGGCATCGGCACCGGCCAGTGAAAACGCCATCAAAGTGGTGGAGATTGATGTCAATCAAGCCAATGACAAATTGCTCACTCCGCGCAATCACCTCATTGATGATCGACGCGACGAGTTCTATTAATAACGAATTTCTGT
This sequence comes from Myxococcota bacterium, assembly GCA_028278265.1. Classification (GTDB taxonomy): domain Bacteria; phylum Myxococcota_A; class Polyangia; order JAAYKL01; family JAAYKL01; genus JANQET01. The sequence goes on along the minus strand of JANQET010000469.1, from coordinate 9,849 downwards.
ATAAATAGTTAATCAAACGAAATAGACGGGATAAAAATTTGACCTTTTTTGATCCGGTGGGGGTACTTCTGAGTGTGCTTGGTTTCAGCGCAAAAATTAGCGCAATCGCTGTATCAATGAGCTCAAAGCCAACAAATCGATTTCCTTTTCATCTGTGATTCTATATTATAATGTTGAGAAATTATAACGAAATGAATAAATATTCATCCATAGTAAGCTGCGACCTGGTGAGGAAACTCACAGATACTTATTGCATTGATGACTTTTTTGGAGTTAAATCGAAAAACGTGGATCCAGAATCAATGACACAGTTCAGAGGAGTCAACACGCCGAGTGATGCAATATGGCAACTGAGTTAGCGGTTTACTGAACGAAATCACATCGGCTCGAAAAATTCTTGGCCTAAACGGCAGGGAGGAAAAAAATGGTCAACCGAACCCGAAAAGCAATACTGATGGTCATCTGCTTGGCGTGTATGATCGTCCCGGCCCTAGCGTCGGCGAACAAGGCATCAGTAAAGGTCCTCAAATCCACCAACGACGTCATTCGCCTAGAATACAAAATGAACGCCCACAAAATGACGTCTGTGGAAATCAACGGCCAAGAATTTCAACGGATCACGATGGGCAAGGAATACTCGCTCAAGGAGAGGGGAAACCCAGAGCTCCCCTCAATCACCAGGAGCGTCATTATTCCGGACGATGCCAAAATGGAAGCAAAGGTGGTCAGCAGCAAGTATGTGGATATTCACCACGTGCGGGTAATGCCGTCCAAAGGATATATCAAAAGAAATGTCAATCCGGCGACAGTGCCCTACACCTTCGGCCCGGTTTACCAAACGAGCGGTTTCTACCCCTCCCAAATCGCCGAACTACGTAAACCGTACATCATGCGCGACATTCGCGGCGCGGTGCTTGATGTCAACGCTGTGCGATTCAATCCTGCCACCGACACGGTACGCGTCTACACCGAGCTGACCGTAGAACTGCGGCGAAAAGGCCCCGGTCAACACAACGTGCTCAAACGCTCCATCGCCCGGCCCAGCCGGTCCTTCGAAGAGATCTACAGCAAGCGATTCGTCAATTACGACGCGACCAAACGGCAAGATGTCAATGAAGACGGTGATCTACTCATCATCTGTCATGATGCCTGGATGGACAACATGGCCGACTTTGTCGATCACAAAGAATCGGTCGGCTTTCCAACAGAATTGGTGAGCGTTTCAGAAGTTGGAAATTCAGTATCGGCCATTGGCGACTATATTCAGGACAAGTACGACAACGGCAATCTGGCTTTTGTGTTGTTAGTGGGAGACCATTCACAGGTGACCTCTGAAAACAACCCCACCGGACAGTCCGGTGCTTGTGATCCCTGCTACACCAAACTGGCAGGATCCGACGACATTCCAGAGATCGTTATCGGTAGATTTTCCGCCGAATCAGCCGATGATGTCGACATTTTGGTGTCGCGCACCATCACCTACGAGACCTCTCCGGCCACAACGCAGGATTGGTTCAAAAAGGCGATGGGCATCGGTTCCGACGATGGCGCAGGTATCGGCGATGACGGCGAAATCGACTGGGAGCACGCACAGAACATGCTGGCCGACCTGGAGGGGTACGGTTACACCGAAACACAACTCGTACGCGAATCCGACAACGCCACTACGGTCAAAAATGGTGTTGAGGATGGCCGTGGGTTGATCACCTACACCGGACACGGCAGCAACACGGCATGGAGCACTACTGGCTTTAGCAACAGCAATGTCAATAGTCTGTCCAACACCGAGGCTTGGCCCTTTATTATCTCCGTGGCCTGCGTAAACGGCGCTTTTCATGCGGGCACCTGTTTTGCCGAGGCGTGGACCCGTGCGGAACAGGGGGGCACGCCGACCGGCTCGGTCGCCATGTACGCTTCGACCATCAATCAGTCTTGGGTACCGCCGATGCAAGCTCAAGACGAGCATATCGATCAATTCGTCGCTGAGACCTATTTCACCTACGGCGCTCTGTGTGTGGCCGGATCCCTGCTGATGATGGACGAATCCGGGTCCGCTGGTGTCAACGAGTACAACACCTGGACTATTTTCGGCGATCCGACGGTGCGTATTTTTGGTAGCGCCGGTGATGCGGACACGGATAGTGACTCCGATAGTGATTCGGACAGTGACTCTGATAGCGATTCGGACAGTGACTCCGATAGTGATTCGGACAGTGACTCCGACAGCGATTCGGACAGTGACTCCGATAGCGATTCGGACAGCGACTCCGATAGTGACAGCGATTCGGACAGCGATTCGGACAGCGACTCCGATAGTGACAGTGACGGCGATGCGGACGGTGATGCCGATGGCGATGCGGACGGCGATAGTGATGGTGATAGCGATGGTGATGCCGATGGCGATGCGGACGACGACGATGATGATGACAACAACGACGACAACGACGATGGCAATGATGGTAGTTGCTCAGTCTCGAAGGTTGGCCACAGTCGCTCTTTGATTCAGCTATTGATTCACTAATCCCCCCATCACTTGATCAACCCACACCCTGACTTCCGCCCTCTCTGGATTCCCGTCGCCCCCAACCGACCCGACACTCCTCAATCCGCCGGCCCAAACCACTGCGCAAGTGGGATAACCAGCTGTTTTTGTTTGATATTACAGGCCGAACAACTGCGCCGCACCCCGGAGATAGAGGGTGATGAGCGCGTCTCCGAAGAAGAGGTATTCGATCGCTCCTAGCGCTAGGAATGGGCCGAAGGGTACTTTTGCTTTTCTGAAGCGGGGATCCGGTTGGAGCTCGTTCCCCTCGTCATCCAATTCATCGTCATCGATTGGCGGTTCAGGCTCTGTTCCGGTTCGGCGGCGGATCACGATGAGCAGGGAGCCGATGATCAATCCTTGCAGCGCCCCGAAGCAGAGCGCGAAGAGGCCTCCTTTGACGCCCAGAAATGCGCCGATCATCGCCACCAGCTTGGGGTCTCCCTCGCCCATGCCTTGGTGCCCCGTCAATAGCCGATACCCGTGCACGAACACGAGCGATAGCAGGGCATATCCCCCGATTGCTCCAATAATTGGTTCCTGCCAACCGGTTTTGAGCACCAATCCGTTAGCCAACACCCCAATCGCAATCCCCGGCAGGGTAATCGCATCGGGCAACAGATAGGTCTCGAGATCGATCATCCCAGCGGTGAGCAGCGCGCCGACAAAGGTGAACCAGACCACGTACTCGGTGAGTCCGAACAGGATGGTCGGAGGGTCGGCCAGCACCGTGATCTGCAATACGCCCACTGACAGCAAGGCCATGGCGCATTCGACAATGGCGTAGCGCGGTGAGAATCGGGTCCTGCAGTGGCGGCAGCGGCCCTGCAGTATAAGGAAAGAGAGAATTGGCAGGTTGTCGTAAAAACGAATCGGTGCCTGGCATGAAAAACAGTGGGAGGCCGGGCGGACCACTGAAAGGCCCTGGGGCCAACGCACGATGACCACGTTGGCGAATGAACCCCACATGGCGCCGAAGATGGCGGCAAAGGTCACCAACGACCAGGGTGGCATCACGTCGGTCAGGGCGACATTCATCGATATGAATGGAGATGGGTGTTAGGGATTGGCCGGGGGGGGAGTGGTCGGCGGCGGAGTAGCCGGACCTGGTGCGGGTTGAATCGGCACCTGGGGAATCGCTCCGGGTTGTGCTCCAGGCACCGGTTGCACCGGCATATTTGGAATGTTCGGCACATTGGTCTGAATCTGTCGTTCAATTGCAGCTGCGGACGATCGCCCCATCAGAATAAACAGCAGCACGGTCAGCAGCGCCAGCACGGCGACGCCCCCGATCAACATCCACAGTTTTTTCTTACCCCCGGCGGCAACAGGGGCAAAGCTGGGAGCGGAATCTTTGTCCACCCCGGCGCGAAATCCATCAGCAGACGGCTCGTCCGCATCCGGGAGCGCGGGTGGTGTGGGCACTTCCACTCCCGCATCGCTGTCATCGCTCGGCGCGGTATCGCGAATGGCCTCTTCAGCCGGCTTTTCATCCGGCGAACCGACCGCTGCGACGCCGAGCATGGTGGGCTGAAACGCCGCCCCCTTTTCATCAGCCGGTGGCGGGGAGGAGGTCTTCGCCGTGGGTGTGGTCATGGTTCCGGGCTGGGTCGATCGCTTCGGCTCTTCGGGCTTGCTCGGAGCGGGAGGCTGCTGGGGCAGTTTCATCGCCGGCATCCCGAACATGGTTTTCGCACCGCCTCCGGGTTTGGCCGCGGCTGGTGCACCGCTGGACGGTTTAATCACCGGTTTGGCAATCGCCGGAGCAGCCGGCTTGGCCATTGCCGGCGATTTGGCCAACGGAGGAGGTTTGGGCGACGGTGTCTCAGGTGTGGAAGCCTCCTTGGTCTTCGGCTTCTCCGGTTCGGGGGCATCCCCTTGATCTTTGCCCTCTTTCTGAGGCAGCGATCCTCCGGTCTTTGCTCCAGGTGCGCCGCCTGGGGCCACGGCATCCCCGCCAGAAGACTTTCCCCGGTTGATCCCTGGCATTCCAAACACGGTCTTGGCCATTTCGCCCTCCTTACACGGGTCCGCGCAATGCTACCACGTCAAGACGCTGAACAATTTACTGCAAACTGCTGCCCGTCGCAACTACATCCGATCCAGCACTTCACCATACAATAATAATTCAAAAACAATCAAACTTTTAACCGCGCAATCCCCCGAAGTCTCGCACGTTCGCCCACCAAAGCCCACCCCCCTCCGTCCCCCTTCTCTGGTCCCCTCCCCCAGCGACCAGTCGTCCACCGGGGGAGGTATAGGGAAGGGGCTCCCCGGCCAAGTCCAGATATCAGCCTCTATCGAAATCGCTGGTGGGGGGCATCCGTCCCCACCGATTTGTGGTTGTCCGTCTGCCAAATCTGCTGTTCGATTCGATCGATTAACGGGTGCAGGGTCTCCCGGCTGAGTGCTGAAATCGCGATGCCTTCCATCCGTTCGGCCTCGACTTCCACTTGTCCGTTGGGCACCAGATCAGCCTTGTTTAGTACGATCAGCCTTGGGATGTGTTGCAGGTCGAGGCTGATTAGGATCTGCTCCACCAGTTGAATCTGATCGTGTCGCGCCGGATCTGACGCATCTACCACCTGAAGCAACAGGGAGGCATCGTCGAGCTCCTCCAGGGTGGCGCGAAAGGCGTCGATCAGGTCCTGGGGCAGATCGCGGATAAATCCCACCGTATCGGTGATGATGATTTCCCGATCCCGGGGAAAGCGCAAGCGCCGGCTGGCCGTATCCAGAGTTGCGAACAGTCGGTTCTCCACCAGCACATCGGAATGGGTCAGGGTGTTGAGCAGGGTCGATTTGCCGGCGTTGGTGTACCCCACAATCGAAACGATCGGAATCCCGGTACGCCGACGTTTGGATCGGCGCTGAGTCCGTCCCTTGGCCAATTGATCGAGCTTCCGTCGCAACTGAGCGATGCGATCCCTGGCTCGTCGTCGGCCGATTTCGAGTTTGGTTTCACCGGGACCGCGACCGCCGATGCCCCCGGTGAGCCGGGACAGGGAATCGTCCCGCAGTCCCAGCCGGGGCAGCAGGTACTTCAGCTGGGCCAGCTCGACCTTGAGCTTGCCGTCGCGGGAGTGGGCCCGTTGGGAAAAGATGTCCAAAATCAACTGGGTGCGATCGATCACCTTGAGATCCGTCACATCGGCGATAGCCCGCCCCTGATTGGCGCCCAGGTTGCAATTCAAGATGAGCAGATCCGCGTCCTGTTGCATCGCCAAGATGGCCACTTCGTCCAGCTTGCCCCGGCCCATCACGTAGAGCGCATCCGGCTTGGCGCGCACTTGAATCACCCGATCGACCACCTCGACTCCGGCGGTTCGGGCCAGCTCGGCCAGCTCGTCGAGGGATCGTTCGGCATCCCCCATCTGGCGTCGATCCGTGGCCACGTGCACCAGCACCGCCCGCCCCTCGGGCAGATCGACCCGACGCAACCGACTGAGCCGCTGAAATTCCCGCTCGAGGGAGCTTATCAACTCGAGAAAATCGTCCGGCAGCATCCCCACATTGAGTGGTCCTTGCTGGCGGTACAGCTCGCCGCTCCGGGAAGGGGGCAGCAGGTGGGCCAGAAAAATCGGCCCGGCGCCCCCACTCGGGTTGACCCCCACGGCGGCGATCATGTCCAGGCGCAGGCGGGTCAGATCGGTCAGATCGTCCCGGCTGAGCGGCTCGCAGCGCAAGTGGGTGTGCACCAGACGCAGCCCGCGAAAGTGCTGCTCGGCGGCGCGAATCCGACCGAAGTCAGGCAGGTCGATGCGCGAAGCATCCCCCACCGCGACCTGGGCCACATGGCCGGTGCGATCGATAAACAAGCCAATCTGTCGTCCGATTTCCGCTGAGAGATGGGCCAGCATCTGGGCCAGCTCCGGACTGACGATTTTCTGAGCCGGTACCCGCCGCTGGTTGAGCCGCTCGAGGGCTTTGCGCTGGGCCGCTTTGAGTCCGGTGAGGTTGCCGTAGACGGTCATCGGGCACTCTCAATCGCGGTCAACACGGTTTGTTGTTGGGCGCGATGGGCCGTTGAACCGAGCCAGGACAGCTCCACCCGGGGGCCGGGAAAACTGCCCAATGGCTCGAGACGCGTCGCCGCGCGCACCAGTTTCTGGGCGAATACACTGCTGTCGACCGCCCTCTTGGCGATTGCCTGCTGGACCGCCTCGCGGGTCTCTTGCCGACGGCAGACACACACCCCGTCGACGCCGGCGTCAATTCCCCTGACCGCCGCCTCGGCCGCACCGCCGGCTTGGGCAATCGCCCCCATTTCCAAGTCATCGGTAAAAACGGCCCCGTCAAAATTGAGCCTACCGCGGAGCAGTTTTTTAACGATCGGCCGACTGGTCGTCGCCGGTTCCCGTTCATCAAGGGCGTCAAAAATCACATGGGCCGTCATCACCGGACCCAATCCGGCCCGAGCCCAGGCCGCAAACGGTTCGATTTCGATGGATTCGAGTCTCTGCAGGGGATGGCTCACCCTCGGCAGGGCCAGATGACTGTCAACGGTCGCATCCCCGTGCCCGGGGAAATGTTTGGCACAGGGCAGCACCCCCCCGTCCCGTAGCCCACGGGCAAAAGAGAGGCCGTGGCGTATCACTACCGCCGGCGTGGGCCCGAACGACCGATCGCCGATGACCGGGGAATCGGGGCGGGTGTCCACATCGAGCACCGGGGCAAAATCGAGCCCGAATCCACAGGCGCGCAACTCCAAGCCGACCAGACGCCCGGCCCCATAGGTCAATGCGGGATCATCCCGCTGTCCGAGCACCCGTGCGGACGGCAACCGGGTCAACGGAGCGCCCAAGCGAATCACCCGTCCCCCCTCCTGGTCAACCGCGGCGATAGGTCGAAATCCCGGGGCACTCGACCGCCGGATCTCCTCCAACAGCTCGGCCACCTGGGTGTGACTCTCCACGTTGCGCTTGAACAGAATCACCCCGCCGAGCGCCCCATCGCGCACCGCAGCCGAGATATCCCGGGGCACACCGGTGCCCTCGAATCCGGCGATGATCACGCGGCCGGCGAGCCGTCGTGCTTCTTCGGGAGTCATCACAGGCCTCCGCTGCCGTCGCAGGTGACCTCGGTGGGCACGATACCCGCGGGCGGTGTCTGGCTCCAGGCGTCGCCCGGCAGATCCACGTTCAGTTCGACGCCGTTCGCATCGTAGCGCACCAGTAGATGAATTTGCTCGCCGGGCATCTTGACGCGAATCTCCCGGGGCACGGCAATGCTGCCGACGAACTTCCACCGATCATAGGTCATATCAAACACTTCCCCCGCCGCGCCGACCAGCCGGGATCGATAAAGGGGCAGCGTCGACCGGTCCGGGCCGATATCGAGATATTGAACGGCCGGGGACTCCTCAATGGTCAGCCGATAGACCCCCTTCCGGTCCCACTCAATCGTGACCGGACCATCGAGCAGCGGGGTGTGGCCGATCAGCACCCGGGCCACATCCGGCGCGGGCAGGGGAATGCGGATCAGACGGGCGATATTGCACGGATCGGCCGGCCCCTTGAGATAGCGGCCCTGTCGGTGATCGTGCAGGGCGAATCGCTTCTGATCGACGGTCAGCACGCTCAACGGACTGCCGAACGGCGAGACCAATTCGACCCGCAGGCGATCGGGCAGCTCACCGAAGACATAGATCTTGCCGGCCACCCGTTGGTCCTCGCCATAGCTGTCGATGCGACCGATCATGCGAAAGGAGCGAATCTGTTGTCGCCGGTCGGTCACATCCCCGAGCAGATCGGGAGCGCTGGAATAGGCGTCTTGGGGTTTGGGCACGCCGCAGCGGCAGCAGGCGACGGCCACAGCACAAATCAGGATGAGAAGGAATCGACTCATTTGAGCTCTCGACGCCCGGCAAACGCCTGCTCGAGGGTCTTGAGATCCGCATATTCGAGCTCTCCCCCATGGGGCACCCCCGAGGCGATGCGGCTGATCTGCACGGGCAGATCCTCGAAGGTCTGACGCACCAGCAAGGCGGTCACCTCCCCTTCCACGGACGGACGCGTGGCCACGATCAACTCCTCCACCTCCCCCTGCTCGACCCGCTGGCGCAGCAGGTTCAACTGGAGATCCTCGGGACCGATCCCGTCCAGCGGTGCCAACAATCCGTGGAGCACGTGGTACCGGCCGCGAAACGAACCGCTCTTCTCGATAGCCCACAAGTCGGGAATGCTGGCCACGATGCAGATCTGACGACCGTCCCGCTTGCCATCGGCGCAGATGGGACAGGGATCCACATCGGCCAGGTTGCGACAGACCGAGCAAAACCGCACCCGGTCGCGGATCCCCTTGATTCGCTCCCCCAGAGCCCGAACGTAGTCTTCGGGTGCGCTCAAAAGATAGAAGGTAAATCGCTGTGCCGTGCGACTCCCCACCCCGGGCAACCGGGCGAAGAGCTCGGTCAGATCACCAATCGAATCGGTCATTATCGGCTCAGAACATGCCCGGGATGTTCACCCCTCCGGTGACGGCTTCGGTGGCTTCGTTGATCTTCTCGTCGGCCAGGGTCAACGCCGCATTGACCGCGGAGACGATCACATCCTGCAGGGTCTCCAGGTCATCGGGGGTGACCAGCTCCGGATCGATCTGCACTTGGGTCAGCTCGCGGGCGCCGTTGATCGTCGCCTTGATTTTGCCTCCGGCAGCCTCGGCGGTCCAGGTATCGTCCTTCATCTCCTCTTTGACCGCCTCGAGCTTGGTCTGCATCCGGTGGGCCTGCCGCATCAACTCGGAGATGCCGCCGCGAAAGGCGACGCCGCCCTTACCCTTTGCCTTGCCTTTTCCCTTTGCCATATAGTCGACTCCTTTTCTTACCCATCTTACCCAGGTACGTGGGGATACTCATTTAGCTGCATGAAGTTATGATTTCAAGACGCGGACGTCGCGGACCGAGCCGCCGAATTCGCTGATCGCCTGTCGAACCAAGGGATGCTGCCTAGCTTCCTCTTTGCGTTCCTGGGCCAACGTCTCGTCGTCGATTCTTCGCTGTGTGGCCGCGGGAACACCCACCCCTTGATCGACGACGATTTGGACTTTCATCGACAGGCCGCAAAAGGCGTTCAAGCACTCAACTATCTCGCCGGTCTGATCTTGGGACAGTTGCGCCAAGGCCGCGTAGTCATCGGCAAAAGCAATCTTGAGCACTTGGGTTGAACCGTTCTGCATCACCGTGCCGAATTCCAGCATCGAGGCCAATCGGGGTTTCCGGTCCTTGAGCCAGGTCAAAAACAGCGGCCATTTCGACGGATCCCACGACGACTCGACGGTCGCCGGAGGGGGGCTGGGGGCGGTCTCCG
>JANQET010000458.1 GCA_028278265.1 Myxococcota bacterium | reverse complement strand
CCAGAGCGTGCTCTGCGCCACGGCGAGTTTCTGGCAGGGGGTCGATCTTCCCGGAGAAGCGTTGCGGTTGGTGATCATCGACAAGCTGCCGTTTGCCTCGCCCACCGATCCCTTGGTCAGCGCGCGCATCGACCACATCGAACAGCAGGGACAAAATCCGTTCGTGCACTACCAACTGCCCCACGCGGTGCTCTCGCTCAAACAGGGATTCGGGCGCCTGATTCGCACCCGCGGCGATCGGGGCATTGTCGCAATTTTGGACCAACGCCTGCGCACCAAATCGTACGCCAAGACCTTTTTGCGCTCCCTGCCCGACTGTCCGGTACTGAGCCAATTCGACGAGGTCGAATCGTGGTGGCGTACCCCGCAGGCCCGGATCAACCCAGTGTCTCCAGAAACCGCGTGATCTGCAGATTGACGAAATCAGGACGCTCCACCGGCAGAATGTGGGTGCCGCCGCGGGCCATGATCAGTTTGGATTGGGGGATTTGGGCGGCCATCATTTCTGATCGCGCAGGAGGGGTAAACCGATCGTTCTGCCCGGCGATGATCAGCACCGGCACATCGATTTGAGTCAAGTACGGGGTGGCATCGTGCTGGCCCGCACTCTTGAGCATCCGCAGCCCGACATTGAATTCCACCCGATTGATGCGGGTGAGGTATTGCGCCAGATCTGCCGAGTTGGTCAGCCGAGGATTGACCTCGCCCAACTGTTTGGCCAACCAGAGGAGTTGCTCTGCTGGCAATTGCTTCCAGACGCGCAGAACGAGCCGGGGTACGAACCGCTCGAGCAGATCGAAGATCGGCAACACCACCCCCAACATCGCACTCTCGTGAAAACTGTGGATCAATTGCCCCGGCGATCCGCATATCAACACGAGCGCCTCCACCGACGACCGGTGACGGTGCCAAGTCTCCAACGCGACCTGAACACCCAGACTATGGCCGACGATAACAGCCCGCTCGGCCCCGACATGATCGATCACGGTCTTGACGTCGTCGCTGAGTCTCAACGGGGACAGATCGGCGAATCGGGGGGGCTCTGCGGATTTCCCGTGCCCCGGATAATGCCAATGCACTATCTCGTAGTCACCGCGTAACGCTTCGACGAGATACTTCCAGACATACCCATCACAGAGAATTCCGTCGTTGAGCACGAGGGTTCGCCCCTGACCGCTTCTCCCGCAGAACAAGCGCGTTCCATCGTGCGTCTTTACAAAAGATGTCGTTTGCGATCGAGAGATCTCAGCTCGTCTCCTCGTCTTCGGGCGGCTCGTTCACCGACGGATACAGCATGATGTCCTTACGAGCTATTTTCCAGGCTTTTTGCACAATCCAGGAGAGGGATCTGTCCTGCCGCGTCGCTTCGGCGGTGATCTCGTTCAGCATGTCCTCCGGAAAGTAGAGGCTCTGTTTTCGCTTGTCACTTTTGGCCATTGTTCACCTCGTATGACACACACCGTCACCTTATAGGTGACACGCACCATCTTGTAGGAAGAGAACCTACACTAGACACTTTATGCGACATGTATGACGTGGTCAACGATTGTTTGTCGGTTAGAAAATTCTCTCAGGCACGAAGATGATGTCACCGGTCATCAAGGTGAAGTTGGCCGCCTTTCCCTGGCCGATCATTTCCACCGGCACGCGGTATCGCTTCTTGATTCCCTCAACAACGCGGATCACCGTAGTGTCGTTTTCGCGGGCCATTGAAGTGAATCCGCCGGCGACAGTGATCGCCTCCACCACGCTCATCCCCTCCTCATAGGGAAAGGTGCCGGGTTTTTTGACCTGCCCGAAAACGGAGATCTTCTTGGAGTTGTACTCCTTGACGAAGATCGAAACCTCCGGTCGATTGAGAAACCCGCCCTCTTTGAGGCCCTGTTCTATCAGATTGGCCACTTCGGTCGGGGTTTTGCCACTGACATTGATCGTCCTGAGCAGGGGGTAGTCGATCGACCCATCTGAAGCCACCCGAAACGTGCTCGACAAATCCTTCTCACCATACACTCGCACATCGAAGACGTCCCCGGGCCCCAACGTGGTGTCCGGCGGTGGTCCGATTGCTTCGTCGTCGAAGCGGTCGTGAACCACCTGAGAGCCTCCGCAGGCGTGCAGGAACGACACGAGCAACAGCGGGACAAGACTCAACCCGATTCGGTGCGAAAGCCCTCGCTTCAACGGTCCACAAGTCGACGCCATTCGAAGCTTCCTAATAGTGACAGCGAACGCCGCCAAAGACTTGAAAACGGTGAAACTCAACCGGATTGTCGGGCAGGGTGTTGTCGGTGGGCAGGTATTTGAAATCGGAAATATCAGCTTGGTAATCGCCCGATGCGAACAGGGCGAGCCAATTGGTGATGCGATAGTCGAGCAACAGTGAGGACTCGATCCACAGATCGGTCCGGTGATCGCTGGAGGGATTGGATTGGTTGATCACCGACTGCACGTCCAAACTCGAATATCGCCGGTGGAATACCTCGCCCTTCAGGGTCACCATGAACACACCGCCAAACATCTGGCTATAGGTGAGATAACCGCCGTTCTTAACGTAGAAGTTGGAGTAGAAAGAGTCTACGAAATTCCGCTCGCCACCCAAGCGGATATTGGAGAACGGGGTGATGAAGAACATCAACTCCCCTTGTGCGATCACACTGTCGAAGTTTTCCCCTGTCTCGTAAAAACTGCCCCCATAGCCGACGAACAACGACAAGCCGAATTTATTGCTCACCAACCCCTGCAACCCGAACAGGGAGCGAACCGGCAGCGAACCGTTATTTCGAGACCCATCGTTAAGGTAGGTGACCGGAGACAACGTGGTCTTGGAGATAATCGCGGTTTTGGGGAATAGCTTCCATGCGGTCACAAAACGCAGGTCATGCGTCATTCGGTTATTCTCGTCTGCCAGGGCATCCATTTCGAATAACAATAGGTCCAGTCGATAACCGAGCTCAAAACTCAGCGTACCTCCCCCGGGCTTGACCCGCACAGCCGCGCCGGGGCGGATGGAATGTCGCGCATGGGCATCTGCTGCGGACTCGTACGGTTGAATGGTGCGGAAGTAGTTGGCGTGTGTGACCAGCGTGAACCAACCGACCGGAAAGAGGGTGAAATTGAGCCGCGTGTCCAACCCGAAGTCGTCCTGATCATCCACCGGGGCTTCGTCGGAAAAAAACCAATCGTAGTATCCGGCCAGTCCCAATCGAAAGGATACTTTGGGCGGAGCGGCGTCAATCACCCCATCATCTTGTACCCGTCGTTGTTTGGAGATGGTGGCCAAATCCAAAAACGGTGTAACCTTTAGTCGGCCAGCCCCTCGCGCACTCTCACTATCGCGCAACGGGTTGGTATCGTAACCCCCTTCGACCCCCACGCCGGGATGAAGCACCAACCCCTTGCCGAGCTTGATACCCGGGCCTTCGCTTTTGTCTCGGTCACCCAGCCACACTTGAGCCATCACCACTCTCGGGGCGATGGATAAAACGGATAGTGTGATCAGCGCCAGCGCGAGTTTTCTCATGGTTCCTCAGAAAACCCCAATCACAAGAACGACAACTCCAACAACTAGGTCGCGCGTTTAAACGCTCCCCGTTGTTGCATCAAGACTGTCCACTTGCGTGAGGCGTCGGATCAATATCAACATCTACATCCAAGTCATCATCTGACGGATCATCGTTCGTTATATCGTCATCTACTGTTATTGTCGTTTCGGTTTCGCCAAACACCAGTTCCGTGTCACCGACGCAATTATCCGCTTCTGCCATCAAGCCGAAAATTCTCGAAAAATAGAGTTTGATGATCGAAAACTCCTGATTCGCGATCATAGCATTTCCGCCATCGATAGCCGATTGGTGCGAAGAGACCCTCTTTTCGATACCGCGAAGGTTGACGCGAATCTGCGTTAACTTGTCGTCCAAACAGGTGATCTTCAAGGTGTCTTTTTCACGGCGAGCTACATCCAGTAGTTTCTGCACCCGGCGCGTGATGGTCTTTGCTCGCTCCAATTGTTCGGCGATCCACCGGGGCTGATTGGCAAGGGCGACGTCGGTCTCCTTGCGAACGGTTACGTCGACATTCATGCCCTGGTTGGCTTGGGTTTGGTTATCCTGTGCATATGCCGGTGAATCGATACCCACAGAAAATGCGATCCCCAACGCCAAACCGGTGGCAATCATTGTCCGGTGAAGAACGCTCATTTTGTGTAACCCCTCATCTCATTGATCTTTCAACAACACGATAGTGTTAGCACACTCCCCAATGTAAGCAAATTCATTGCACAAATCTATTTTTTTGCGACCAACCGTTCGCTCGTGTTGCGAGAGTGTTAAAACGTACCACATAAACTTGTCTTTAACTATATACTTTTGTAATCGATCCAAATCTTTAATTGTCAATTTTCTTATTATTCTCCCCAACTTTTAAGATTAGTTACTTGACCCTATCGAACCGTTCATAATTCACCGGCTACTGCTTTTGGTGGAGATGTTCATTATTTTTAACAGCTAAATTTATATCTATCTACGATTTAATACCTATTATTCCAGGCCGTCCCGTTTCAGCCAAAACAGTCCATTTAATGGGGATTAATTGGCCGGTGTAAACAGGAACGGATACTCGAACGTCGCCGACCCACCATCCGGTGGCGGAAATCTGAACCGTTTGAAGGCCGAGACAATGCATCTGCCCACGTCCGGTGACAGTTCGTTGAGCGTTGCCCGGGCAGTTGTGACCTTGCCGCTCCCGGCAACCGTGAACCGAATGGTGATCTTTCCTTCAAGATTGGGATTTCGACGCAGCGCACGCTCGTAGCACCCCTTGATCGCCCCCAACCGCCGATTGACCACCTTGGCCACTTCCTGAGGACTCAGGACGCCGGTGCCGTCAATAGCCGATGGGCGTTTCTTACGGACCTTTCCCTTGATCTTTTTCTCTTTACCCGGGCCGCCGGTCTTCACTGTGGCGTCACCGCCGTCCATGCGCAGTTGGGAGATATCTGCCGCTTCGCCGCTGCCCTTTCCTCCGGCCGGTCCCCGCAGTTTTCCCGCGTTGTCACCCCGGGCGACACCCACGCCGCTGACCTGGGACAGCAGGTCGTCCTGATCCGCGCCGACATCACCACCGCGCAGCACGTCGGAAATGACTCCAGCGCCGTCTCCACCGAGGGTACCGATTATCTTGTTGATTCCCCGTTGGGCGATCTGCTCGGCCAAGGCCGCTCGTCGTTCCGCTCGTTCCTTGGCAATCTCGGCGGCCGATTTTTTCGGTCCCTCATCTGCTGCCTTGCCGGCGGGTTTTTTCGAGGGCCGTTTCTTCGGTTTCTCCTCTTCCTCGGCTTCTTCTGTCTCTTCGGTGGCATCCCCTTCCCCCTCCTCTACTTTGGGAGCGGGTTTTTCAAAGGTCGCTTCGGTCGCGGCCACCATTTCCTCGAGTTGCAGGTACTTGTCCCAGGTAGATTCAACCGGCCAATCATTGGTCTCGAAGTAGACGATAACGGCCGTGTGCATCAAAAAAGAAATTGCCCAAAGGGTGGAGATAAACGGCTCGAAATTCTTGAACAGACCGCCTCTGGCCGCCGCCGGCAGCTGGGGTCTGGGTTGTATCGGTGGCGGTGTGACGAACTGAAAAAGGACGGTCGAATCCCCGACAACAATTTTGCCGCGGGACTGATCACTGAGCCCTATCTGATAGACTTTTCCCTTTTTCTTGGTCTCTTTGCCTTTGCGCAGCTCTTCGAGGTCCTTCACGCCGTCGGCCACCGAAATACGACCCCGCATCGCTTTGGTGAAATTGAGCGTGTAGTCTCCACCCTTGGTCTCGAACAGCTCGAACCGCGAAGGCAAATCGGACGAGACAATCACAAAATGGCTCTTCTCGGACTGGCCGATGGTCACTGTCTCGCGTTTGCGAATGATCCGCTCTTCGAGAATCTTGCCACTTTGTATGATACCAATGCGGAGGACTTTGGGCCCACTGGGAGCCGGAGGCGCTACAGACACCCGCTTTTTTGCGCTCGGTCGGCGCTTTGATTTGGAATCCGAGACCGCCATTGGCGAATTCCCCTACAATTATCGCTCGTCCAACCGTTGGAGGAATGAAATAAGAATAAGCCCCTCCCCACTTAAATAAGGTAAAGTGCTATTACTCCTGACCCCCGCCTTCGGCCGCAACGAACTTAAATTTTTCAAATTCCGCTTGTCCTGCTGTGTAAAGAACTTCAGTTATTAAACGATAGCTCGTTTTACTGTGGGCGACAACTAAAGCTTTGCCTTCAAACTGACTTTGTCCACGAGCGGCGATCATTTTATAGTGCTGAACCTTTTCTTTAAGTGCGTCGTAGAGGGGATTGATCATCAGCCCCTCTTGACCATCTCGCTTCATACTCTCATCTACTGCGCCGTTCCTGAGGTCTACGACCTTTACATCGTTTACCGATATTGACCGACTCGAGATGGAGATCACAACGGCGTCAATTAGAGGGGCCTCAGAAGAGGACCGGGGTAGGCGCAGATCGTCGGATTCGCGAATTTGCACCGGATCAGAGCCGAATGACTTCAACAAGAAGCAGAGAATAATGGTAAAGGCGTCCATCAACGAGTTGATGTTGAGCTTGAAACTCTCAGGAGGTCGCTGACGACGTTTTTCCTTCTTCTCTTTTCTCTTCTTCAACCAAACGGCATCAACCGCATCATTGTCTAGTGTTTGGGGACTCATGAAGTTTCCTCCATTGGAACGGTTATCGGTATTCCCCTGTGCTCAGCAAAAGTGCGATCCAACTGCGTCAGACCACACCTCTGGTAAGTGTCACGTTTGGAAACAACAACCCTTCATCCTGGTTGCCGCGCGAGTAGTCCATCGTCTTGATGATCACCTCATAATTGATGTCATCCTCGGCACCGAGAATCAAGGAGGTCTCCTCGCGATGATTCTCCTTGAGCTCTTTGAGCTTCTTGTTCAGCTCATCGAAATCCCAATCATCGTCCTTCTTGGGTATATCCGGACCGGCAGAACCGGTTTCGGTGGCCATTGACATCCACGGCAACCTGAACTTGGGATTGACTTTGAAGTGGAAGCCCTGATCGGTGACCATGACAGTCAGATTGAGCTTTTCCTCTTGCTCGTCAGGTGGCTGTTGTGCTTGCTGAATTTTGGGAGAGTTCACCTCGAGAGTGATGAACCGCACGAAAACCGCTCCATACAACAACAGAGGAATGAGCATGCACACGAGGTTCATGATCGGGATGAGGGGATCCCCTTCAAAACTTGCCAATTCTCGACGTTTCGACGCCATTGACTCATCTCCTTGAGTTGTCTTGCAAAAACGAGATCACATCTCGATCTTGTCAATCAACGAAGTGGAGTGTTGTTACTTCGCTCCGCCGGCGCGAATACGACTCACCAGCAGGTTCTCCAACTTGACGGAGAACTGGTCAATTTCGTCCAGGATCTTCTTGGTCACGGCCATCAGAAACATCTGCGACAGCATACAGGGGATGGCCACCATCAGCCCGAAAGCCGTGGTGTTCATCGCCACTGAAATACCTTTGGCCAGGGCGGCAGCACGAGCGTCAGGTGCGGCTGCTTCGAGAGCCGAGAAGGCCTGAATCAGACCGACGATGGTACCGAGCAGTCCCAGCAGGGTGGCCACGTTGGCGATACCGCCCAGGGTCGGTGTTCGTTTCATCACGGTCGGAACAACTTCGAGGGTGGCCTCCTCGATGGCGTTGGAGATCTCCAGTTCGCCCTTGTTCGCCCGGGTCAGACCTGCCTTTATCACTTTCGGCAGGGCGGCGTTCGGCGCGGCATTGCACAGCTTAATCGCACGGTCAATGTTGTTCGCCATGACGAGTTTCTGAATTTGACCCATAAAGGCCACGCCGTTGATGTTGAACTTGAAAAACAGAAAGATAAACCGTTCGACGATTAGGCCGATGGCGATCACCAACATGAAGGCGATCGGGTACATCCAGCCTCCACCCAGGGAGAATTGTTGTGCAATGACCGACATTTCTGTTCCTCCTTAAATCGGGAAAGTCACCCGCCATGGGTGCTATCGTTTTTCTTACCGTGCGCCATACAGGTAAGACAATTCGTTTTGCCCCTCTTTTTTATTTCCGGGCGAACTGCATACTAACACAACGTTATTTTTATCACCAGGGAAAATTAATGTATTCAGTACTTCGAAATCAAAAAGAAAAAACTATTTTAGTACCGCTAATATAAAACCTATATATTAAATTTTGAGCGAGCTCAAGAGGCCTTGAACCACTCCTCGCGCGAATAGACCAAACCCATTTCGGACCTATTCCCACCCCTCATCCTCATCCTCCCACTCATCGTCTTCAGCGCCCTCCCCCTCTTTCTCACCTGCCGGTTTGTCCCCCTCGGCTTCCTTGGCTTTGGCGCGCTCTGCTTCACGGGCGAGGCGATCTTTTTCGGCCTGGATTCTGCGTTCTTCGCGTTCGATAGCGATGTTCACTTCCTTGATATACTTGTGAACTGCATGGTCCTTTTCGAGCCGTCCCCGCATCTCTGTTTTGTATTGAGCGAATAACCGCTTGGCTTCGGAGAGTCGTCCCAACCGATCGAGACTATCGAGCTCGTTCGCCACATAGTAAAGAACGCCGAGATTGAACAACGCGCTCGATCGCTTAGGGTCTTGTTTAATCGCTTTCTCCAAGGCCGCTTTGGCCTCTTTCCATCGCCCGGCACCCCGCAGAGCGTTGCCGTAGTTGACCCGCAATTTGCTCATCGAAGGGGAGAGCTTTAACGCACTCTCGAGCAGCGTCACGGCGTCGGTATAATTGCCGGACACGAGATACAGGGTCGCCAGATTGTTCATCGCCTCGATGTAGTCGGGTCGCTTCTCGAGGGCGGAGCGATACTCCTCAATGGCGGCGGCATCATACCCTTCACTCAGGCGAATCGACGCCCGCAAAAAGAATACCTCCGCCTCATCAGGGTTGATCTTCAATACCTGCTCCAGAATCGACTCGGTGAGCTCGTTTCGGCCCAGGCTGAGGTTGGCCTTGGCCATGCACATCATCGCATCGGCGTTGCGCTCATCGAGTTTCAGGGCCTGCTTGGATACCGAAATCGCTTCTTTGAAGCGGCCCGCAATGATCAATGATTCTGCATAAATATTCAACAGATTTATATTGTTGCTGTTTCTCTCGGTCTGCTGTTTCAAAAAGGTGATCGCCGCATCGAGGTTGCCGAGACGAATCTCCAACCGGCTCAACGCTGTCAACGCGGGCAGGTAATCCGGCTGCATGCGAATCGTCTGCTGGTATTGGCTACGGGCATTGTCATCGTTTCCGCGCCGCTCGGCCAGGACGCCGAGATTGTACACCGCCTGAAAGGCCAGCGGATCGACCTTCAACGTTCGCTTGAACGCCTGTTTGGCCTTAACGAGATCACCGTTTTGGGCCAATAGAACGCCTTCATTATAGATGCCCCGCGCATTCTGGGTCATCTCGTGCGCACCGGGCGGAGGAGCGCTCTCGTCTTCGGACAGGGTCGAGCCCACAGCCGCTTGCTGGGATGGGTCCTGGTCCTCAGCGGCCTCGTCGGGCCGTGGACCGGTCGTCGCTTTCTTTGCTTTGCTCCCGCCGCAGTGAATCCCCAACAGGCAGCTGACCGCCAGCGCTGCAAAGATGCCGATTCGTCTTGCCATTAGTTCACCTCAGGCGCCCATGGGGGAACAGCGAGCGTGTTCTCTTCGCGTTCGATGACGCCGTTGTGCTGTCTGGGGTAGTTCTCCGGATCGTAGGCGTTCATTCGTTCGAGGGCGAGTAGGGTCCATTCATTGCTGATGTTGCCCTGCCGTGCCAGATCGACCGCTATCTTGTACTCCGCTTGCGCTTTTTCTTCAGCACCGGCCACATACTGCTCCATCGCCGCGCGGAACTTGTCCTCGTACTCAATCATGACCATCTCCCGATCTTCGGGTGGTAGCTGCTTGAGCAGTTTCTGTGTCTCCCGATCGAGCGGCGGGGGTGGGATGTTGAGCAGCGCCTTGGCGTACACCTCAAAAGCGTACCCGATGCGAAACTCCGCTGCCAGCGACCAGGTGGGCCGACGGTATTTCTGGACCTCCCGATACCGCAACTCGAAGTCTTTCACCTTTTCGGCACCCTGCTTGATCTTTCGATCGATCGCCTTCTGGTTCCCTTTGATGCTGAATCGCTCGAAGGTGCGCATATCTTGCTCAATCAACATGAAATGGCTCTCTGCGGCGAACTCGGCGGACATGGAGCCCGGTGTATTCACCAATCGCTGATAGAGCTCCACCGTGCGTTCCCAGTGCTGCCGCTGCTTGCGCTTCTTGACCTTCTGCTGGCACAGGCCGGCCCGATACGCTGCTTTAACGACAAAAGGCCCGGCAGCCTTCTCCCGTTCGTGACGGTTGATGAACACCTCGTAGGCGTCGATCGCCTGGCGCCACTTCTTGGCCCGATACAGCATGTCGGCGGCATTGAAGGACGCTTCGATTCGCGTCGCCGGATCCTTTACTTCACGCGAGTAGCGTTGCCAATAGGGAACCGCCGCAACATAACTCTGCAAATTGGTCAACAAATAGGCGGAGTTATAAACCGCATCAACCCGATAATCCGACCCTTTGAACCGCCGCTCGTCGGCCAGAATGCGATAGTTGTCCAACGCCTTTTCGTATTCAAAAAAATTGTTTGCCGCAAAGGCTTGCTTGAACAGGCACTTGTCGACCCACTGGCTCTTGGGGTAGTCGTTGACGATACGCCCGTACAGCTGCATCGCCGTATCGAATCGTTGAGCGTTCTCATAGGCCAACGCCGCGTTGTGCAGTGCCGCATCTGCAGAGGGATGGGTCGGGGCCCGATCCACTGCGGCGACCAGCGCACCACCGGCTTCCGAGCAGATGTCGTCCGATTCCTTGTCCTCTTCCTGCTCCTGTTCCTGCTCTTTGTCGCCGGACATGCACACTTTGAATTGGGCCAGAGCGCGGGTCATCGCCACGTCTCCGAGCAGATCATCGATCGGAATTTCCCCTTCGGCGGTCGCCTCCATTCCTTCGACACTGCACTGCCGCTCTTTCTGCATCAAGGCGAGCCGTTCCTTTTCATCGATGTCGTTCTGTTCGGTCGCCATATTGAGCAGCGTCTTCCAGCTGATCACGCCGACCGCATCGGACTTACAGTACTTTTTGTACAGCTCCTCGTAACGAAGTTTGGCCTCTTGCCAATGGCCATACCGATAGTAATTTTGCGCGCTCTGATACTGGTACGTCGCCGCGTTCTTGTGCGTTGGCTCCCGTTTGATGAGCTGCTCCCGCTCGTTCATCCGCTCGAGCACCAACGGAGGCAGGGGCATCTCCGGCGGGGCCAGGGGATCGCCGGCGAGATCGGGGGGTTCCTCACGGATGACCAGCGATCCGTCGGCAATGCGACGCTTGATGATTTCATCGAGGCAGAAAATGACCGCTTCGCCCGCTTCCCCGCGATACTTGTCATCGAGATTGGAATCCCGAACCGACGCGTACTGCGCCTTGGCCGCTTCATACTGGCCGGACCAGAACAACGCCTCGGCCAAATTGTATGTAATCTCGTATTGATCAGGGGTGTCCGGGTTTTGCTCGATAAAGCTGCGATAGGCGTCGGCTGCCAGATTGTACTCCTCGACGGCTCGTTGCAGGAGCACGCCGTCTTGCGCTGCCAAGCCGCGCTGCCGCAGATCTTGTGCTGTGCGGTGGTGGAAGTATGCCGATTCGAGGATGGCGTCTCGGGCCATCTGAGCGACTTCGTTCTGGGCCGCGGGATCGTCCGCGTTCGCCCTCCACCACTCGGAATCGGGACCGTAATTGTTCAGGTTCCCCCGCTCGAGGATCTCCTGATTGTACTGCCGCAACTTGTTGTAGGTGAGGGCGATCTTCTCCTGGATGAATGGGGCTTGGCTATCAAGGGGCCACTTTTTCAAACACATCCGCCAGACCGCAATCGCTTCTTCGTTCTTCTCGTTGTCGAAATAAATGTCCCCCAACCGCTGGTAGACCTCCCGAGTCCACGGTCGATCCTGGGGCATCATACTGGGATCCTGCAAGCGCACGATGCCGCTGGTGGCGTCCGGCATCATGTCCAAATCCCAGTCCTCGGTAAAAAAACAGACGGCCAGGTATTGAACCGCCTCTGGGCGCATCCCCGAGCCCTTGCCCGGCCCCTGCTTGTCCGAAAAATCGACCACGCGGGAGAACATGTCGATCGCCTGGGGATACATGTCAGCTTTGAAGTAGCTCCAAGCGAGTTTGTACAGGCCTTTGTCATAAAATTTGTGCGACGGATCCTCGATCAATTTTTGATACGCCGAGATGGCGGTCTCCACACCGTAGCGGGAGACGTCGTAGTCAAAATGGTAGTTGCCGATCAACCACCAGCTCTCGAAAAAGAAGCGGCTGTTCTGGGTGATCGGTTGACAACGGGCAAAGGGATCGACGAACCGTGCCGGCGCCTGCTGTTCGACGCCGGTATCCAGGTTCGCCGCCGGGCGCGAATCCGTCGGCTTTTCCTCCTTCAACCGCTCCCGTGCAAACTCCTCGGCATCGTATTGATATTTATTGGCGCAGACCAGGTTCAACCAAGCGAGCCGCGCCTCCTCCTCGTGACCCGTGTCGTTGAGACAGTAACCCAGCAGGTAGTAGACGCCGTCGATGTTGCGGTATTTCGGATAACGGACCGCCAACTGACGAAAGATGTTGATCGTGCGATCGAACTCCTTGGTCGGCAACTCCATATTATCGGCCATACCCCGGTCCTGCGCCTCGGCAAATTCAGCCGAATCATCGAGATATTTAATATAAGAATCATCATAGTACAGCTCGGCCAAACGGTACATCGCGTCGGGTGTGTACTTGGGATGACGGGGGTACTTGCGCAGGAATTCCTCGAAATACGCGATAGCGTTCTTGCGTGTCTTCTCGGCGAGATCGTCTTCAGCCTCAATCCTTTTTTGGAACGATTGATCGATGAATTCCCGACGCAACTGGTAATTTCGCCTGACGATCCCGTCGACAACTTCGCGAAAATCTTGCGTGCGGCGGATGAAGATCTGCAGATCTTTGGCGTGCAGCTCGTCGATGGTTTGCGCCTGTTCCGGTGTTGGATCTTCCGAGACGTGCGACATTGCGGTCGGTGCCACCGAAGTGGGACGCTGTTGCTCACCACCGGCGGCGGTATCCGCGGTATTCTGAGCGAGACTCGCCGAGGTGACTGCCAGACATGTCACTAAACCTACGATTGCGCCCTTCAATTTCATGTTCAAAACCGTATTTTTTAACACGAAGTCCGTTCCCGTCCCTGTTGTTTTCAACGAGTGAAAAAAATCGCGCCTAATCTTTCGATTCACTCAGCTCGTGAAACTCTTCGTCCAGCACCTTGATGGTGTTCAACCGTTCTTTGGTCAAATCGTCCCGGCGGCTTCGATGCTCCTCTTTTCGCAGCCAGGCCACATCGATGATGCCCACATCCGCCTTGAGAATCAGATCGCGAAAGCGCTTCTTCACGTTGCTGAAATTGCTGAAGGTCACACCGCCGACCACGTCCTGTGCTTCATCGTTGAGATTCCCCAGCTCCCGCCGATACCGCACCACCCGGGACCGCTCCAACTCGACCTGCCGTTTGATTTTGTCGATCTGCTCGGTCGCCTCGCGTTCAACGGAACGCTCGAATCCCTGCAGGGTCGATTCCGTCCCGTCGATCGAGCTAAAAATCTGATCGAGCCGACGGCCCATCTCGCCACCTCGGCTGCGCAACAACGCATGTTCCTGTTCGGTGATGGTTTTGATCTCGGCGCGCAACTTTTCGTCCTGCCGGTCCCGATTGTCGCCGATTCCCACCTGGTAGCGGGCGCTCTCCACGTCTGTTTTCAACTGTTTGAGATCATCGTGCATCCGCTCGATCCCTGCGCGATAGCGGTTCAGCTCCTCGCGCACCATCTCCAGATTCTCCTCGGCGACCCCATCGATGTAGCGCGAATCGGTGATAAATCGCTCGATCGCGACCACCATCGCCGACAACTGATCCAGCCGGATTCTGTTGCGTGAGAGCTCCTTGCGCATTCGATCGTACTTTTGTCTTGCGCGGGCGTCCCGTTCCTCGAACTCCGCATCGCTGGTCGGTAGGGCGTTCATCTGCTTGGTCAGCTGCCCCCGGCGGTCCCGCAGCGCTTTGAGATCGGCACTGGCATCCCCCAACGCGTTTTGCTCGATTTCGATCAACCGGGCCCGCAATTGACCCAGTCGGTTGTTCATCTGTTGGGCCCGTCGCTTGGCCTCGCGCAATGATGGAATGGCGTTGATTTTGCTCGGACCGTCGATCACCGCCTCGAGCAGGCGGACCAACCGTTCGGTCTCTCCCACGTACTCCCGCGCCGCTCCCAGACTCTGCGCCAGCTCGAGGGCGTACTGAACGTCCTGCTCTTCGGCGACCCACTTGACGACCAAGGGCGGCAGCCCTCCGGAGACGTCCATCGTCGACAAGCTCTGCTTGACCAAATCATCGAAAAAACGACCCATGTCTCCTTGTTCGTTGATAATCTCGTCAAACTCCTCCATCACCGGCGTAAACTCGTCGATCATCTCTTCGAACACCTTTTCCGCCTCTTCGTAACGACCGGCGCGCAGCAGCAAGTTCCCCCGGAGCAGCTTGGCCTTGGGAATGAATTTGCTGTCGGGAATGGTGACCGTCAACACTTCCAACGTCTGCTCGGCCCGAACAGTGTCACCGGCGCGAATGAGCACTGACGCGGCTTCGTACAGCGCTGTGTCCGCGTAGATAGAGTTCGCCGCGACCCGCTGGTAGCACTCGGAGGCGTTCTCGACAAAATCCTTTTCGAAGTAGAGTCTCCCCGCACCCAGGTTCATCAGATCGACGATCTCCTGTTCGGCAGATGACGTCACCTGGTGTTGGGCACCGCGCTCGAAAACATCAATCGCTTCGTCGAAATGCCGCTGACGGGTCAATATGACGCCGATGAAGTAGCGCGCCTTCAGCGCGAGTACCGGATCCCGACTGATCGCGCGAAACTCCCGCAGTGATTGGTCCGCATCACCCTTGAAGAACAGGTACTTCCCTTTGATGTAGCGGGCCTCTTCGCTCAGCACCTGCCCCAATTCGTTGAAATACCGGGCTATCCCCTCGTAGTTGTTAAGGTGGATGGCGATTTCAATCAGTCGGCTGATCGCCTTGTGGCGGTGGCGATCGATTCCCGGTTGGTTGCGCGTCTCCAGCACACGGCGAAACCACTCCCGTGCCCCCAGGTAGTCCCGGGACAGGAACAACGAGTCGGCGAACAAAAACAGGGCGTCGGGATAGGCCATGTGGTTGGCGTAATTCTCGATGATATCCATGAACATGATCGCGGCGCGCTGGTAGTCTTTCATCCGGTAAAAATTCTCGCCATCGATCAGCCGCTCTTCTACATAATGTTGGCCCTTGAACCCCCCCCGGCGCAGGTAACGCCGGCCCAGGGACTCGGCTTGCTGCCGAATATCCTCGACCTCTTTGGCCACCTTGTCGATCTCATCGGCCGCTGCAGCGGGTTCGAACAGAACCCCACCCGCGGCGCAAACGAACACCACCGTGGCGAACGATCCCCGGAGAGTGCCTGGCACTACTCGCCTCCTTCGGGCTCGACACTATCGTCGCTCTTGGGCGGTTCGTAATCGGTCAAATTCTTGATGTAGCGAATGTCCGGGCGCTCTTCCAAGGGCGTGGCCACTCCCCCTTTTTCGTAGCCCACGATCTCCAGCCTGAGCGCCTTGCCCTCCCCCACGGTGAAGGTACGGCTCGACTTGGTCTTGAACGCGTATCCCTTCAGATAGGAGAAGATGCCATAGCCGTGACCGCGGTAGTTCAGGATGACACTGATCGTGTGATCTCCCGGTACCACGGGACCGTTGAACAGATCGATGACCTCCCGCTCGGCGAGATTCCCGCTCTCATCGGTCTTGTTGAAGATCGGACCGCCGTCGAGGAGGAACGTCGCCTTGACCAATCGAAACGACCCCCCCATCTCGTTTCTGAACAGAATGTTCAGCCTCGAACCGGCGATCTTTCGATCGAGCACGGTCTCGGCGAGAAGACTGAGTCGGGCCTTGGAGCGAAAAATCTGCTCCTTCAGCCGATTGACCCGTCCCTCCAGATCCCGCAGGCGTACGGCGTACTTGCCCTTGTCCATCGTCGCCTTGGGCTTGGCCTGGGGCGCGGGAGCCGGTGGGGTCGGTGCAGGGGTCTTCGGGGGGTCGGCGCTCTCCTCCTTGGCCGGTTCCTCCTTGGCCGGTTCCTTCTTGGCCGCTCCCTTCTCCTCCTCGGCAGCGGGAGCGGTTTTCTCTTCGCTCTTCTCGTCTGCTGTCTCTTGCTGCGCTGCCGTCCACACCGGCCAAGCCACAACGGCGCAAATCACAAGCGTCCATCCTCGTCGCTTATACATAGCCGTGACCCCTTCTAACTAAATGTTGGTCAAATGCGTTTTTTAGGTCTTGAACCCAAATTCCTTAATAATTCATATTAATTATTAGAACTTTACTCAAATTAATATGGTTGTCAATCAAGCCCCTCCGCTGACAAACGGAAAAACTCGATCATCCCACACCTCGGGGATCTGCCTTTTTTTTGCCTTTTGCCCATTCATTTGATTCTTCTAAAATAAGAGTGTTGCGCGATAGCCAAAAGGTTCAAGTTCATCACTTTTTAAGGGGAGCAGAAGATCGAATAGGGCCGTTGTGCGTCTTCAGTATTGCGGTGACCCTCCTCCAGGGGTTGCTGAAGGTGGCACGGGGCGAAGGACGTCTCGGTGAACAAAGCGCTGCCAACTGACGAGGCACTGATGCTCGAGTTCCAGAACGGCAAGGCCGAGGCGTTCGAAACCCTCTACAACCGCTACCGCCGCAGCATTTTCTCTTTTCTGGTGCGACGGGCCAAGAACCGCGCCGCCGCCGATGATCTGATTCAGGAAGTCTTCGCCAGAGTGATTCGCGGAGCCCGCGGATTTCAGCACGGCTCCCGTTTTTCAACCTGGGTGTTTACGATCGCACGCAATCTGGTCATCGATGAAGCCCGCAAGGGGGCGTACCGGGCCCACGCCTCTCTCGATCGGCAGCTGGGTGAAAACGGCCCGACGCTCCTGGATCGCCTTCCCGACAACGGACCCGGACCGGATCGTTCGACCATCGCCAAACAATTGCGCCAAGATCTCGCCCACGCCATCGAGCAACTACCGGATGAACAACGGGAGGTGTTTCTGCTGCGGGAGTACCACGGCATCCCATTCAAAGAGATCGCCAAGATCGTCGACGCCAAAGAGGGAACGGTTAAAAGCAGGATGCGGTATGCGCTCTCGGCCCTGCGCAATGAGCTAAAACAGTATGCCAAGTACGCCGAGGAGTTGGGATGAGTGCCACCTGCCAACGATTCGAAGAACTCGTGCTCGATCTGGTCTACGACGAGCTCGACGCCGAAAAAGCGGATCAGCTCCGTGCCCATGCCACTTCGTGTCGCCAATGCCGAGAAGTGCTCGCCGAGATCGAGCTGACGCGCCAATTGGCGGCCAACCTGCCCTTGCTCGAACCCACCGAAAACGTCGACCGGGCGATCCTTCAGGCCGCGTCCCGAGCCGTCTCCGAAACCGCCGGCACCGCCGGAGCCGAGCCGGTGGCGACACCCAGTCCAGCAGTGGTTTCGCAGCACGGCGACCCGTCCCTATGGCGCTGGCTCAGGGGGCTCATCCTCACCCCGGCAGTGGCCACCTGTGCTGCTGCTACTGTCGTATTTGTCATCTCTTTTTTCCTCTACAAACACTCCGCCCCGACACCGGTGTCATCCGAATCGAGTGCACCGTTCTACGGACCGGCATTTCCCCGACAAGCCGCGCCCGCCCCGCAACCAGCCGAAACCAAAGATAAAATGGAAAAAGAGGCGATTGAAACGGCGCCGCTCAGACCGCTGGTCGCCGAACCCTCGTTGGACCGCACACCATCATCGGCCGCCGGGGAACCCGAAAAGCGGGCAAGGGTCAAATCCCGATCGGCGCGGTCCAGCCGCCCGAAGCCGAAAAAAATCCGTCAATCCG
Organism: Myxococcota bacterium; assembly: GCA_028278265.1. Lineage (GTDB taxonomy): Bacteria > Myxococcota_A > Polyangia > JAAYKL01 > JAAYKL01 > JANQET01. Next base: position 1,358 of record JANQET010000458.1, on the reverse strand, counting down.
AACCAGGGGTCACTGTTGACCATTTGGCCTCTCGAGCCGGCAGCGGTCCCGGTGCGCTCGAAAAACCGAACCCGGCGCGGCCCGAACCCAAAATGGACTTTGCCCCGCCCCCTGCCGATCCACAGCCGAAAACCGCACCGGCGGAAAAGCGGAAATCATCTTCGAGCCGAAAACCCGTTGCCGCGCCCGCGCAAAAAGCGCCTGCAGAGCGTGAATCCCTCGCCGGGATTGACGATTTGCTCGGTGCAGCTGCCGGTGCCGAGCCGAACGCCCCGGTGGCGTCAGAACCGCTGAGGACCACGGATGGAGACGAGAGCACTACCGCCGATCGCCTGAATTGCCAAAATCCACACGAGCGTCTCCTTCCCTTGATCAACACCAAAACAGTTGCGGCGACGCGTCGTTCGGCCGCCCTACACCAACTGGCCCGTTGTGAAAAGCAGTCCGGCCGCTGGTCAGCAGCACTAAAATGGTACAACAAACTGCTGGCGACCTATCCGCAGTACGGCCGACGTCCTGCGGCTCTGTTCGAGGCGGCCGGATGCTATCGCAGGTTGGGACAACTCAACCGGGCCAGAAATTTACTGAATGATCTCAAGCAAATACCCGGATGGTCCGCCAAAGCAAGCCGCGCGCTCGAGGATCTCGAAAAGTAGCCCGGACCACCTCCCTTGTGCCCGTTTCGGGATTGACGTTTTTTTGACACAAATCAGTTGTCATCCGCCCTAGACGGTTTTACTCTCCGTCGAGCGACCAGTCCAAGGAAGCTAATTTGAAGAAAACATCTACAAGTATAGAAGGATTTGTCTGGAACAATGGTCAACAATAGCGGATATCTCGGCATAGATATTGGCTCAACAAACGTTAAATTCTGTTTTTATCGGAATACGACGGTCTGGAGCAAGGTACTGGCCCACGAGGGGGATGTGACCGGCAGTGTGAAAGCACTGCTGGATGACCTGGCATCGAGCGGGGATCACTGCGTGGCCAAGGCACTGGTCACCGGTACCGAGGGCCGGCGGCGACTGTTGCTGCCTGAAACGATCTCTGAAGTCGCTATCGAAAGCGGTCTCAAAGCCCTCGGCCACCACCCCCGGGCGGTGGTCTCCATGGGGGGCGAGGATCTAGTAGTCTATACAATAGACAAAAAAGGTCGCATCACCTCGGCCAACTCGGGCAACAAGTGCGCATCGGGAACAGGTGAGTTCTTCCGCCAACAACTCGGTCGGATGGACATCCCCCTGGGCGACCTCGATCGGGTTGTGGAAAACGCCACCGCCCATCGTCTCTCCGCGCGCTGCTCGGTCTTCATGAAGTCGGACTGCACTCACCGTGCATTCCCCTTTGTTCAACCGGTG
>JANQET010000457.1 GCA_028278265.1 Myxococcota bacterium | reverse complement strand
TCGGTGTGACACCCAAGGAGATTCGTTCCCGCAAGCGCAACACCAAGATCGCCCTGTGCCTCAAACCGGACACGATGCGGGCCACCGCAGAATGGCTGGCCCTGCGCAAAGACTACAAACCGGCCCCGGGAAAGGTGCAGCAAAAAGATATCTTCTGGGTCCGGCCCTACACGTACTATCAACAGATTTTCACCATGACCCGCGACCAGGGCGATCGGCGCCAGAAGACCGATCAAATCCACGTCCCGGTGCTCATCTTCCACGGAACAGAAGATGAAATCCTCGACTACGAAACCTCCAAACACAACCCCACCGCGTTCCCCCAGGCTGAATTCATCACCATCGAAGGGGGAACCCACTCCATGACCTTTCACCAAGGCCCCGAGCTGGTCAAAATGCTCGTCGATCACCACCGGCGCAAGGGCTTGCTGCCGAAGCGCCAAGTTCATTAAACACTTGTTCAGTACGCCGATCGAGCTTACACTGTTATAAAAGAGGAGAACTCACCCATGGCGGAACAAGAAAAACAGTTCGATACGTCATCATGCAAAGTGATGAAAAGTATGCTCGCAAAACGAAACCCGAAAACCGGAAAACTGGAGTTAACCTCTGCTGGGGAGCAATTCAGTAAAAAAGCGTCTGCGGCCAAAAGCAAGTAAGTCAGAATACTCAATCAAAGAGACTAGCCTATGCCCAATATCGCAATCGTATGGGATTTTGATGGGACACTCACCGCCGAGGACTCAACGGGGTTGGTCATAGAAGACCTAGCCGGCAAACAACCCGATGAGTTTTGGGCCTATATCAAAAACCTGCGCGGAGAAGACGACAAACGAGATTGGGAACACATTCTTGCTTCCGATGCGCCAATCTGGATGTACGCCCTATCAAGAATAGCGTTCGCCAAACGGACACCATTAAATGAAATCTATTTCCAACTCGTCCGCAGGAAAATTAAGCTCTACCCGCAGGTAAAACAGCTGCTGAAGAACATAAAATCATTAGCGGATGAAAAATCATTCAAACGGACAAAAACAAGTATTTATCACTTTATCGTGTCGGCCGGTCTCCATGACCTGATTCGCTTGGTTTTTGACAGATCTATCGTTGAACATGTCTGGGGATGTCGTTATGAAGTCATCAAATCCGACGAAAACGATGCTTTTCCCGAGAGCGTTCCCGTCTATTGCATGGATGAAACAGTAAAAACGAGAGCCTTATTCGAGATTTCCAAAGGGACATTCAGCAAGCCCAAAGCCCACCATGTCAACGCATACGTGCCCGACTCTGAATTGTTCTGTCCGTTCGAAAACATGATCTACATCGGAGATGGCTTTTCTGATGTTCCCGCGCTGTCGCTCGTCCGAAGCAAAGGAGGCACCGGAATCATCGTCTACGATCCCGGCCTCACCAGAACCAAACGAAAAACAAAAATCGATCCGCTTCGGCGTGACAAGCGTGCCGACTTAGTCACAGAAGCAATATTTTCAAAATCAAGTGAACTATACAAAGCACTTAGAGCAAAGTGCATTCAAATCCAACAAAAACACGCTGCCCACACAGTCTACTGAACCGAATCACCTAGCCAAACATCCATGAATTGAGATCCTGATTCCAGCTAGACAACCACCGGCAAGGCGACCAGCACCCAGTAGACCGTTGCCGCGACGAGGGTTGTTCTCACCGCCCACCGGCAGTGGTGGATTCCGGCGGCGCCCAAGGTTTCGTGTTGCCGGGCGATGACCAATGCGATGAACGCTGCAGGACCAGCGGTGCACACCGTGAAAAGGCAACACAACAGGGGGAACCCAATCCCGTAGTGATCAATCGAGAAGAGACACCAGAGACATCGATGATCCAACCCTTCAAAGTAGACGGGGGCCCAGGTGACCAGCGTGTCCGCAGCCAGCACGGCCCAGACCACACTCAACGCACCGACCCCACCGACCAGCCAACGGGATGGGCGGACCGATCGGCGAGAGACGGTGAGACCCAACCCGATGAGCGCGAGCCATCCGCCCAGTACGACGGGGATCGCCGGACCGATGGACGCTCCATCTGTTTCCCGTTCGGTTTCTCCTTCCCGCTGGACCGAACCGTACACCGCGGCGCAACAACCCACCGTCTCCTCCGTGTCCACGCTCAACACTCCGGCATAGGTGTTGAACACACCGAGAAAAACAACGGGCAGCGCCAACAGCAGCCAACGGGCAATCAGCGGATTGAGCCTCGCCGGGGTGCTCTTCCCATTGAGCCGCGCCATCATGAACACTTGAATCAGGATCCACAGGCCGATGCCCCGGAGAATCACCGCAACCGGCCCTGCTCGGCCCATCGCGGCCATCACACCGGTGCCGCACATCGCCCCGGGAATCTCGCCCGGAAAGACCTGTGTGACCCCCCCGATCAGCAGCAGCAACGCGACAGCGCTCGAGCCCGTGATCCAACCCAACCGAGCGAGGGTCGGGGCGAATGGGGTGTCATTTCGAGTAGAGGAAGAATCATCAGAGCGCACCAGCAGGCGAATGCCGTTCAGACCGGTCCAGGCGGTGAGACCGACGGACAATGCGTCCAGCAGGGCCGAACCAATCACTAGGGGATGCCAAATCATCTGCGCTCGCCATTACAGCATGTACACCGGGTCGATATCCAGTGAGATACGCACCCCTTTCGGTGGAGATTCGATCTGGGGGATCACCGGGGCGAGCAGGCGGCGAATCTCGCGGTGATGCTGCGCGCGGAGCAGGATGTGCCAGCGGTAGCGCCCCTGGAGCATCGAGAGGGGAGCCGGCGCGGGTCCGAGCAGTTCCACCTTGGGTTGGCCCAGGGCTTGCCACGCGCTCCGCAGTGCGACGAACAGGGCCCGCACTGCACTCTCCAATTTGTCGGGTTCAGCGCTGTTGAGGCGCAGCGCCGCCAGTCGACCGTAAGGGGGATAGCCCAGCTCCCGGCGGGCTGCCAATTCGGTTTGTGCAAAGCCCAGATAATCGTGGGTCTGGGCCAATTCGATCGCCGGATGATGGGGGTTGTAGGTCTGGATCAACGCCCGACCCGGCAGATCGGTCCGGCCGGCCCGGCCCGCTACCTGGGTCAACAGTTGAAACGTGCGTTCGGCCGCGCGAAAATCGGGCAGGTGGAGACCCACGTCCGCGGTGATCACCCCGACCAGGGTCACCTTGGGAAAGTCGTGCCCCTTGGTCACCATCTGGGTGCCGATCAGAATGTCGATCTTTCCCTGACGCAACCGCTCGAGGATTTTTTCGGCTTTGAGCCCACCCCCCACATCCCGATCCAGCCGGGCGATCCGCGCTTGGGGAAAGAGATCGGCGAGCACCTGCTCCGCCTTTTGCGTACCGTGGCCCACCGGCTTGAGCGCCGGCGCCGAGCACTCCGGACACTGTTCGGGCACGGGTCGTGCCGCCCCACAATAGTGACAGACCAGGCGCAGGGGCTTGCGGTGCAGGGTGAGCGACACCGCGCACGATCGACATCGGATCACCTCCCCGCATCCGCCGCAATGCAAGCTCGGGGCAAACCCCCGGCGGTTCAAAAAGAGGATCACCTGCTCCCCCCTGGAAAGGGTGGTTTTAACGGCGTTGAACAGGGGCCCAGAAAAAATCGTTTGTGCACCGGGACCCGAGTGGTGTTGGGCCAGGTTGGTAACCTCCACCTGGGGCAGCTGCTGTGCGGTGGCCCGGTGCAACAGCTCCAATCGGGTCAATTTCCCGATTTCGGCGTTGTGATGGGACTCCAACGAGGGGGTGGCCGAGCCCAGCACGGCCACGGCGCCGCAACGGGCCGCTCGCAACAGGGCCAGATCCCGCGCGTGGTAGTTGAACCCGCGCTCCTGTTTGAACGAGCTGTCGTGCTCTTCGTCAACGACGATCAAACCCAAATTTTCGATCGGCGCGAATACCGCCGAACGCACCCCCACCGCGACGGTCAGCTTTCCTTGGCGCAGCAGTTGCCATTGCTCAAAGCGCTCCCGATCGGTCAAGCCGGAATGCAGCACGGCCAGGGCGTCGCCGAATCGGGCGCGGTACCGTTCGACCAACTGGGGGGTCAAAGCGATCTCCGGAACCAGGACCAGGGTGCCTCTGCCAAGCGCATGCGCGGTGGCGATGGCACTGAAGTACACTTCGGTTTTCCCCGATCCGGTGATACCGTGAATCAAGAACCCCTCATACCCTCCCCGGGTCAACCGCCCATTGATCCGTTTGCTCGCCGCGGCCTGTTCCTCAGTGAGCACTGGCGGCTCATCTCGCGCCACTTGACGTGAGAAGAACGGATCCTGTGGACGATCCCGATCGACGACTTTGACCAGGCGATCCGTTTCCAGGCGCCGCACGAATGCCGCCGCCCGCGGCGAAACGGTTCTCAGATCTTGCAGGGCGATCTCCCGGGCGTCTACGATGCGCTTGAGCAGCTCTGCCCGTCGCGGCGCCCGCCGCCACATCGATTCCAGCTCGTCCCGTGCGTCTGTGCGGGCGCAGACCCATTGTTGCCGTCGCGTTTTCAACCGGGGGCTATGCAGC
>JANQET010000456.1 GCA_028278265.1 Myxococcota bacterium | reverse complement strand
CACTTCATCACCTACACCGTTTTCACCGGAATGAACGGCCTGCTCTGGGGGGGCGGTTTCATCCTCTTCGAACCGTATCTGCCGACCACCAAAGTTGCACTGGTGCTCATCGTGATGTCCGGAATCTGTAGCGGGGGTGCCACCTCGATGCCCACCAGCCGAGCGGCGTTTTTGGCCTTCATGATTCCAATTCTGGTCATTCCGGCGGGTTGGCTGCTGGCCGGAGGGGAGAGCGATCGGATTGAATTCGTCGTCTTGATTTTCATCTTTATCGCCGGTCTGGCCAGCGTTTACTCCGCAACCCGCAAGGTTACCCTCAAGGCCATTCGGCTGCAGCTGGAACGGACCGCCCTCACCGAACAGCTCGAGGCGACCAACGAGGGACTGGTGCAGGCCCGCGACGCCCTGTGGGGGGAGATGCAGCTGGCTCGCAAATTACAGACCAAAATCGTACCGCAGGACCCACATATCGACGGCTACGATATCTCCGTGCACATGCAACCGGCAGATGAGGTCGGCGGAGACTACTACGATGTGATCCACGAAGGGAATCGGGCGTGGGTGGTGATCGGTGACGTTTCTGGACACGGAGTGTCCGCCGGTTTGGTGATGATGATGGCCCAGACCGCCATTCGCACCGCGCTGGCACAAAATCCTTCCGCCAAGCCGGCCGATCTGCTGACGACGATCAACCGGGTCATCCACCACAATATTCAACGGCTCGATGAAGAAAAATACATGACGATAACCGTGCTCGCGGTGGGTCCGGACGGAACGTTCCAGTTCGCCGGTCTCCATCAGGATATCCTCATCTACCGAGCAGCGCAGCGCCGGCTCGAGACCATCGAAGTAGAGGGGATGTGGCTCGGCATCATCGATGATATCGACACGATGAATTTCAACAACCAGCTGCAATTGGCCGACGACGACGTGATGATCCTGTTCACCGACGGGCTGACCGAGGCGCGGGACGAAGCGGGGCAGATGTATTCGCTCGAACGGCTTCAATCCAAGCTGACCGGACACTGCGCAGGGCAGACATCCGCCGAAATCGTCTACCAGGTGCTCGGCACGTTGGGGTCTTATGAAGCCGAGGACGACGTGACCTTGTTCGTTATGCGACGCTTTAGCACCGCGACCCACGCATAGCGCCGGGGCACGAGGGATGAACCGGACGGGTTACTGCATGTAGCTGTGGATGACGAAGTCGAAAATCCGGTCGAGATCCCGCATCGATATTTCGCGGAACTTGAGGCCGTACTGCACTTTGAACTCCCCGCCGCGCTTGTCCGACGAGTCCTCTACCCAGGCCACGCGGCACAAAGCGGCGATGGGGCGCTCTTCGCGGGGGAGCTCGAACGTCACGCCGATGATGATCTTCTGCAGGATGAACCGGGGGATCCAGGCCCGCTCGGACAGGGATCCTTCCAACAACAGCCCCCCGCCGCCGATGCTGAGAACCGCACCTTCGAACGTCTTTCCCAAGTCGGGAAAATCTTTCTCGTCCCCCAAGAATTTAAACGACACCGGAAGGCTCGTTTTGACTCGAACAAACTCACGGTTCTCGAGCTTGAGCGAATAGTCCATCTTCTTTCACCTCTTTTGGTCGGCGATCGGCGTTATTTCCCTTGATATAAAGATAGCTCGAGCCCTTGGGGACGCAACGTCAGCGGGCGCCGGACACCAGTCGCACGGTCGGATCAAACCCCGGATCGAACCCCCGGATCAATCGCCAGCGTGTTGACCGACAGAGACGACCCCGTACAATTGCTCCATGCCTTTCACACCATTCTACCGCTCCGGGCTGTTCATCGTTCCCTTCCTCGGGTTGACGCTCACCTCTGCCATCGGCACCGGGGATATCCTCATTCGCTTCCCAGCGGCCACGTCTGGGGACCACGTCACTGCCGTGGCCGCCCAAATCGAGCGACAAATCGGCATCCCCACCCGTGGCATCACCGGGGTCGAGACGCCCGCGGCCCAGGAGGTGAGTCTCCCACTCGAAGTCGAGCAGGCGTTGACCCAGGCAACAGCAGCATACAAACAGCTCGACCTGCCCCGCGCGCAAATCCTGCTCGACCAGGTCGAAACCCGCTGCCTGGATCGAACCTCGCTCGAGATCTGCCGACCCGTACTGTTCGACGCCTATCTCCTGCGCGGTGTAGTCGAGAGTGCACTGAACAATTCCGAGCGTTCCGCGCAGTACTTTCGCAGTGCCCACCACATCGATCCCACCCAGGTGGTCGATCCGCGACTCTACCCCCCGCGCACCATTCGCGCCTTCAACCGGGCGGCCAAGTACGGCGAACGGATCGCCCCCTGGACGGTGCGCCTGCAGTCCGAGCCCCACGGGGCGACCTTCACCGTCGATACCGCGGAATTGCTCCCCCTGTCTCCGGGCGAGATGGGGCCCGGGAGGCATGTGGTCGAGGCGGTCCTTCCCGGCTACCATTCCGCCCGACGGGTTGTTGAAATCGACGTCCGGGGTACCGGTCCGACCGGGATCGTCATCACCCTTACCGCCTTGGACGACACAGCGGCCTGGGAACAGCTGCGCCGTGAAATATCATCGCCTCGTCCGGAGATAACCCGGCCGGGATTGAGCCATCTGTTTCACCGCTTCGCTATCGAACACGTGATCACCGTCGCTCCCCCCGTCGCCGGCGCGTCGGGCTACGGTGCAACGCTGGCCACGGTGGGCCGGCCGGAGCAACTCTCTCTACCGCCAATCGGCATGGCCGGTGAACCGGTCTCCCCGGCGTTTGTCGATGCCCTCAGATCCGGGT
>JANQET010000431.1 GCA_028278265.1 Myxococcota bacterium | reverse complement strand
CCACCCGGGCCAAACCGTACACCGCTTACCTGGACATGCCCCACCTGATGGACCAGGAGATCGAGGGCTACCGGGCGTCGGCCAAGTACGATATCTTCGATGCGTTCTCATTGCACTACAACTTCGGCTACACGAAATACAGACATGAGATGATGATCGACTTGGATGCCGGCGTGCACAAGTTTCGCCCGACGTCGATCACTGGTCCCCCGCAGGGCATGTTCTTTTGGGACAACCCTTGGACCAACGATTCTCGCTCCCATGAGGTACAGCTCCAGTCGGGCTGGGACTTCCCGGTGCAGGCGCTGTTCGGCTACTTCGATTTTCGCGAGGAGTCGTACCGCAACCTGTGGGTCGACATTCCCCAGCCTGCCGGTGGGTTGATCCTGTTCAACCAGCCCAAGCGAATCGCCAAGTCCAAGGCGGTCTTTGGCGAGCTGTTCTGGGATTTCCTCGACAACTTCCAGCTCCGCGGCGGCGCGCGCTATTCGATGGATCGCAAAATCGACATCAACGGCAGCCGCAGCGACGCCTTTCCCGGTGATATCGGCGCGGTGCCCTTCGGTTGTCCGGTGGCGGCCGAGTTGTACGGGATGAGTGCGGCAGAAGCGAGAGAGAACAATCTGTGCGGGATCAATTCGGCCCAGCAACAGTTCGCGCCCCCCTACACGTCGTACGACCGGGTGTTCTACAACGATGAAAGCTTCAGCAACCTCGACTGGCACGTGACCGCGAGCTACCAACTCGACGACACCCTGATCCACGCCAAGGTGGCCACCGGGTACAAATCCGGCGGGTTTCAGGACACCTTCTTCCTCGCGCGAACCGGGGAGGTCATCTTTCCCGTGCTCAAACCGGAAGAGTTGATGAGCTACGAGCTCGGTATCAAGACGTCGTTGTTCGACGGCAGGCTGCGCATCTCGGCCGATGGTTATTTGATGGACTACAATCACAAGCAGGAGAGTGTGTTGGTCAACTTCGGCGACATGTTCTGCCCCTACACATTTGGGGACTTCTCCCAGGACGGGATCGTGGATATTCCCATGGAGATCATCGGCAATCCGGATATCGGGGCCTTCTACTACACCCAGGTCGACTCCGAGGGCCGGCTGAACCCCACGCAGCAACAGATGGATCAGTGCAATTCGGCCAACTTCAACCTGGACGGCTTTCCGATTGACATGGTCGAGTTGCTCCCGCTCAACATCACGGACGCGATGATCGGCGGCCTGGAGCTCGAGTGGTTCCTCCAGCTCTCGCCGGCCGATCGGGTGTCCGGATTCATCACGGTCATCGCCTACAACAAAATCGGTAATGTGGACGTTTCCCAGCTGCCCCTGACCCTGACCGACGCGATGGCCTGCCAGGATCGGGAGGGCGGTTGCGACTCCGTAGATGAGCTGGACGGCAACAAACTGCCCTTTGCGCCGACCTTCAGCGCGGCGGTCAACTATGCCCACGATTTCGATCTGGGCGATTTCGGCCAGCTGACCCCTGGGGCCTTTTTCAACTTCTCCACCGGGTACTACATGTCGATTTGGAATGTGGATTGCTATACGTCGGTCAGTACGGGAGAAGAGGTGTGCGACAATGGGGACAAGCAGGACCCCTATGCCACGCTCGACCTCAACCTGCGCTATCTCTCGCCGATGCAGGACTGGTTCATCGAGGGATATGGCACCAACGTCACCGGCACCAAGTACGCCACGTTCAACCGCCGCGACGGCGCGGACAACGTCACCGGCTACGCCTTTAACCCCCGTCGATCATTCGGTATACGGGCCGGGTACAACTGGTAGGTCCTACCTCATCCACTCCACGACCGTTCTATCCGAATTGACGTGCACGGCGACGTTTTAGCCGTATCTTTTTCCTAACAAATCAATCGTTCAAAATTGGGGTCTCTTCACCGGAGGAATGTCATGAGAAACTCTGTTGGCCGGTCACGGCTGTTTATCACGAGTCTGTTGTGGGTTCTGGTTGTCGCCTTGACCGTCGGTTGTGGCGGCGAAGGGAGTGACGACAGCGAAGATGCAGGGGCTGACAGCTCGGGCGATGCGGATACGGATACGGATAGCGATACGGATACCGATACCGATACGGACACGGACACCGACGCGGACACGGATACCGATGCCGACTCGGATACGGACACGGATGCCGACTCGGATACGGACACGGATACCGACGCGGACACGGACACGGATGCCGACGCGGATACCGACGCGGACACAGATACGGATGCGGACACAGATACGGATACGGATGCAGATTCGGATACGGACACGGATACGGATACCGACGCGGACATGGACGCAGACACAGATACGGACACCGATACAGATTCAGATACGGACACAGACGCTGATACGGATACCGACACTGACACAGACTCTGACACCGACACCGATACAGATACCGACACAGACACCGACACCGATACAGATACCGACACAGACACGGACAGCGATACCGACGCGGACAGCGATACCGACGCGGACAGCGATACAGATGCGGACACCGATACGGATACGAGCAGTGACACCGACACCGCCCTGGACACGGATTCCGACACTTGTCCGGACGAGTGCGGCGACGGGGATCTCGATCCCTGCGAAGAGTGTGACTGGGGCCTGTCCAATTCGGATACGGATCCGGATGCCTGTCGAACCGATTGCGTCCTGCCGTTTTGTGGCGACGGGATCATCGACACGCCGGAGGATTGCGACGACGGCAACTCGGTGCTGACCGACGTCTGCCCGGACGGGCTGGGGGGTAATTGTCTCGACGCCTTCTGCGGAGACGGTTTCATCGGGCCCAATGAAACATGCGATGACGGCAATGCCGATGAGCGGGACAGCTGTCCGGATGGAACCTTGGGGACCTGCGTGCCCGCTTACTGCGGTGACGGCCTGGTGCGAACCGATATTCTGCCCGGGAATCCCGGTCACGAAGCGTGCGACAACGGCGGGTTGTGTGAGGATCTGTCCACCCCGTGCTCAGCACCGATCGACTGTCTCGGCATTATCGGGGGGATGTGCCTGCCCCTGTCCGGAGACGGCTGTGACGACCAATGTCAGGATGAGGGGACGCCGGTGTGCAACGACGGCATCGTCCAGACCGGTGAGGAGTGTGATGACGGGGTGAACAACGCCGACAACGCGGACTGCCTGACCACCTGTGTGCTCTCCCGCTGCGGCGACGGCTACCTCAATACCCAGGGACCGCTGTACATCGAGCAGTGCGATGACGGGGACGGCGTGCTGTTCGACGCCTGTCCGGATGGTCCATTGGGCAATTGCCGGGATGCCCAGTGCGGTGATGGCTACTACTATTCGACGGCTTATGGGGGGCCTGAGGAGTGTGAGGACGGCAACACGACACCAGGGGACGGCTGTGACGGCAGCTGTTTTGTCGAAGCGGCCGGCTGCGGTGACGGCAATCCCACCGGCAACGAGGAGTGCGATATGGGCCTGGGTAACAGCGATGTGGCCTCTGGGGATTGTACCACGGTTTGTCGCACGAATTGCCTCTGCCCCCATTGCGGGGACGGTGTGACGGACTACGCGTTGGGCGAGGACTGCGATGACGGTAACACGCTCAACGGAGACGGGTGCGACGCCTTTTGCGCTATCGAGTACATCGCCACCTGTGGGGATGGGGTACTCGACCTGGACCTGGGGGAGCTGTGTGATGACGGCAGCCAATGTACCGACGGGACCGATTGCACCGGCACCCCGGGCACCTGCGCCTCGATTGGCGACGGCAGCTGTTTGCCCCGCGACGCGGACGGCTGTGACGAGACGTGTCAATTCGAAGCGGTGGGCATCGATTGCGGCGACGGGGCAACGACCCAAGGGGAAACGTGCGACGATGCGAGCCAGTGTTATGACGGGACACCGTGTACCCAGGATGTGGACTGCGCCGGTCAATCCGGTACGCCACCTTCCGATCGGATGTGTCTGCCCCGAAACGGGGATGCCTGCAACACCACCTGCAACTCCAACAACACCATCGAGACCTTTCACGTGAGTAGCGGTAACGTGGTGACCATGACCACCGACAACACCTACCTCTGGATGGCGGACGAGGGCGCCAATTCACTCACCCGCATCGATATCGCCGCATGTATTGCCAATTTGGCGGCCAATCCCTGTCTGGAAGGTCCCCCGGCCAGCTGTCCGGTCCCGTGCACGGTTGAGACCATCGCCAGCGGGATCAACAACCCGGCCTTTCCCGCGTCGGACGGCAATACCCTTTGGTTCTCCAGTGGCAGCTGGTTGACCGAGTCCTATCTGATGGCGGTCGACATCGGGGCCTGCAACGCCCTGCTGGGAAGTCAACCCAATTGCAATTCCCTGGTACAGACCGTGGCCGGGCAGGCCGCCTGGGGTCATCAGGACGGAGTGGGTGCGGCGGCCCAGTTCGGGGACACGCGAGGGCTGACCTACTTCAATGGTCACGTGTACCTGTTGGACAACGGCTGCGGCACCCTGCGCCGATTCGATCCCATCACCGGGCGGGTGCTGACCCTGGTCGGTCCGTCGGTCCCGAGCAACTGCGGCAGTCAAATAGCCTTGGAGGGATACGGCGCGGCGGCGAGGCTCACCAGCCCGCGCTACATGGCGTCTGACAACTCGGGATTCTTTTACATCTCGGACAACTTCGATCACTCCCTCTACCGCTACAACACCATCACCGGATATCTGGAGCGGTTCGTCGGCACCGGCGTGAGCGGTTGGATGGATGCACTGGACGGGTTGAACGCGGCACAATTCGATCGCCCGCGGGATCTCACCTCTGATGGCACGAGCATCTATGTGGCCGATTTCGATAACTACGTGATTCGTCAAGTCGACGTTTTGACCCGGCGCGTCACCACCATGCTCGGCCAGGTGGGCACCTGTGGCAATACCTGGGGTACCGGTGCTGCGGCATTGATTGAGAAACCGTTCACCTTGGCCTACCACTACCCGACCCAGTCGATTTTTGTTTACACCGGCGCGTCGTGCGGCGGGGTTCCGGAGATTCTGAGAATTCGCTAATCAGGCGAGATCGGGAGTAGGGCGAACGGCCTCGTTTGGGAGGAGCTATTTTCGCGGCGCCGAGAGCATCCCGCGCAACACGGTCTGGAGGATGCCGCCGTTGCGGAAATAATCGACCTCCACCGGGGTGTCGATGCGGCAGGTCACCTCGATCTGGCGCTCCTCGCCAATTTGGGGTGTGATCCGAACGGCGAGGGTCATGCCCGGTTCGATTCCCTCGGGGAGTGTGATGGTGAAACGCTCCTGGCCGGTGAGCCCCAGCGATGTGACCGAGTCACCGTCCTTGAACTGCAGGGGGAGCACCCCCATGCCCACCAGGTTGGAGCGGTGAATGCGCTCGAACGATTCCGCCAGCACCGCGCGAATACCCAACAGCCGGGTGCCCTTGGCTGCCCAGTCGCGACTCGATCCCATGCCGTAGTCTTTGCCGGCCAACACAATCGTCGGGGTACCTGCGGCTTGGTACCGGTTCGACGCCTCGTGAATGGTCGTCACGTCGCCGGTGGGGAGGTGGGTGGTGAAGCCCCCTTCGGTACCCGGGGCGAGCTGGTTCTTGAGACGGATGTTGCCGAAGGTGCCCCGGGTCATCACCCGATCATTGCCCCGTCGGCTGCCGTAGGAATTGAACTCGTGCTTTTTGACGCCCCGGTCCAACAGGTGCTGCCCCGCCGGACTGTCACTGGGGATCGCGCCGGCCGGGCTGATGTGATCGGTGGTGACGCTGTCGCCGACCATCACCAGCACCCGGGCATCAGCGATCGGTTGCGGCGGATCGGGGCTCAAGCCCATCTCGGTGAAAAACGGGGGCTCTTGAATGTAGTCGGACGCGTCGTCCCACTGATAGAGCTCGTCGCCACTGACCGGTACGTCGTTCCACTGTTGGTTGGACAGCTCGATGTTGTTGTAGCGGCGGCGAAAGACATCCGGATTGAGCGCCTGGTTTTCCAACTCGACCACCTGCTGCGGGGTGGGCCAGAGCTCGGCCAGCATCACCGGCTTACCTTCGCTGTCAGTGCCGATCGGCTCGGTGGTGAGATCGATGTCCACCGTGCCGGCCAGGGCGTAGGCCACAACTAAGGGCGGCGAGGCGAGATAGTTGGCTTTGACCAATGGATTGATCCGGCCCTCGAAGTTGCGGTTGCCCGAGAGCACCCCGGCGACCACCAGATCGGCCTCCTCCACCGCTCGGGCCACCGGTTCGGGTAGGGGGCCGGAGTTGCCGATGCAGGTGGTGCAGCCGTAGCCCACCACGTGAAAGCCCAGTTTTTCCAGGGCGGTGAGCAGGCCGGTGGTGGTAAGGTAGTCGGTGACCGTTGTCGAACCCGGGGCCAGGCTGGTCTTGACCCATGGCGGTACGGTGAGCCCCCGCTCGACCGCTTTTTGGGCCAGCAATCCGGCGGTGAGCAGCACCGAGGGATTTGACGTATTGGTGCAGCTGGTGATCGCCGAAATGGCCACGGCACCGTGCTTCAACTCAACCGAGTCGCCGTTGTCGAATACCGCCTTTCCGGTGGCCGTTTTCTCTTTGTCCTCGAGGCCGAAGCCCCTCTGCTTGGCCGGTGCTGAGAGGGCGCCGGACCAGGCGCGCTTCATCTCGCCCAAAGGGATGCGATCCTGGGGGCGCTTGGGGCCGGAGAGGCAGCTGCTCACGGCATTCAAGTCGATCTCCAGCGTGTCGGCAAAGAGGGGATCCGGCGTTTCAGCGGTGCGAAAGAGGTCCTGGGCGGTGCAGTACTGGCGCACCCGCTCGATCAATACCTCTCCCCGTCCGGTGCCCCGCAGGTAGGCCAGGGTCTGTTGGTCGACCGGGAAGAAGCCGATGGTGGCGCCGTATTCAGGGGCCATATTGGCGATTGTCGCCCGATCCGGCACGGTCAGGGTGTCCAGACCCGGACCGTAGAATTCGACGAACTTGCCGACCACGCCCTTCTCCCGCAGCCGCTCGGTGACGACCAGCACCAGGTCGGTCGCGGTCGCCCCGCCGGGAAGCGAGCCCAGCAGCTTGACGCCGATCACCGCGGGGGCGAGCATGTAGAGGGGTTGGCCCAACATCACCGCTTCGGCCTCGATCCCGCCGACCCCCCAGCCGACGATGCCCAGCCCGCCGATCATCGTGGTGTGGGAGTCGGTGCCGATCACCGTGTCGAGGAAAAACAGATCATCGCCCGAGGAGGTGGATCGGCGGACCCGGACCACGTCGGCCAGGTACTCCAGGTTGACCTGGTGGCAGATGCCGCTGCTGGGCGGTACCACGCGAAAGTCGTCGAACGCGCTCTGGGCCCAGCGCAAGAAGGTGTAGCGCTCCCGGTTGCGCTCGAATTCCAAATCGGCGTTGAACTTCATCGCGTCCGCCGTGCCGAAGGCGTCCACCTGGATGCTGTGATCGACCACCAGGTCCACCGGAATTTGGGGGTTGATCAAACCGGGATCGCCCCCGAGCCGGGCCATCGCGCTGCGCATCGCGGCCAGGTCGACCACGGCGGGTATTCCGTCGCGCCGAGCCCCACGAGAGCCACGCCGTTCTCCGGCTCGAGCCGAAGAACGGCGT
>JANQET010000411.1 GCA_028278265.1 Myxococcota bacterium | reverse complement strand
GGACCGGTCGTGCAGTGGCGCAGCAGCCCAATCGAGCCCAGGCCGATTGCTACAAAACAATGAAACTCTGGCCCCCCAAGCTCCGCCAGAGCGCTTCGTTGCGCAACACCAGGAAACTCACCAAGTCCTTGACCCGAAGCGGTATGAGCAGTGCCCCGTTAGGCGTCGAGGACCTCGCGGATCTTCCAGGATAGATCAGCCGATGAGAACGGTTTTTGCAGCAGTGGTTCGTCGGCATTCAAGCAGCCGTACTTGTCGATGATCTCTTCGTTGTGCCCGGACATGTAGAGCACTCTCAAGTTCGGTTTGGTGCCCAATAGGTGCTCGGATAGTTGTCGCCCGCTCATGCCGGGCATCACGATATCGGTGAACAGCAGATCGATGTTGCCCTCGTTTTCCTGAAAGAGGGCCATTGCCTCTCGGGCGTCCTTTGCCTCCAAGACGCGATACCCTTGTTTCTTCAGCAGTTGGCTGGCCAGGCGACGAACGATTACCTCGTCCTCGACGAGCAGGATGGTCTCGGTCCCCTTGGGTACGACCAATTCGGCGACCTGATTCTCGACGACCGCTTCCCCCTTGGCAATGGGAACGTAGATATCAAACGTCGACCCCTCCCCGGGCTTGGAGGTCACCTCGATGAAGCCCTTGTTTTGCTTAACGATACCGTACACCGTAGACAGCCCCAGTCCGGTGCCCTTGCCCCGTCCTTTGGTCGTGAAGAAGGGCTCGAATATCTTTCGCTTGGTGTTTTCGTCCATCCCGTATCCCGTATCGTGGACAGACAACACCACGTAAATCCCGGGCTCGGCTTCGGGTTTCATCTCACACATCTTCTTGTCAAAGCTGACGTTTTTCGCGGTGACCGTCAGTGTCCCGCCGCTGGGCATGGCGTCCCGGGCATTGACGAACAGGTTAGCGATCACCTGGTCCAGTTGGACCGGATCCATCCAGATTTGACCCAAATTGGGGAGATGGTTGAAGATGAGATCGATATCCTCGCCGATGATCCGTCCCAGCATACTGCGAATGCTGTTGAAGGTCTCCTTGAGATCGATCAGCTTGGGTTTGATCACCTGCTTCCGGCTGAAGGCGAGCAGCTGTTGGGTCAGGGCTGCCGCGCGGCGGGCGGCCTTGTGAATCTGTTCGATATCCTCGCGAAACGGATCACTCTCCGGCGCTGACAGCAGGTAGGCCTCTGAGTAGCCGGTGATCACGAACAACAGGTTGTTGAAGTCGTGGGCCACGCCTCCGGCGAGTCGGCCGATGGCCTCCATTTTTTGCGCCTGGTGGAGTTGCTCCTCGAGATCGGCCTTGGCCCGTTCGGCGATCATCTTTTCAAAGGTCTCCTGTTTGAGCTCCTTGGTGCGCCGCTCGACGAGTTCCTCCAAGTGATCCCGATGGTTCTTGAGCTCCTCCTCGGCCTGTTTGCGCTCGGAGATGTCGCGACCGATCAGCACGAAGCCCTGAATGTTTCCCCGCAGGTCCCGCAGTGTCGAGCCCGAGAGAGAGACGGGGACCACGCCGCTTTTTCGCGTCTTGAACGAGGTCTCCAAATACTTGACCCGTCCAGTGGCCTCCCCTTTTTTCGTCGCCGCATCGGTCAGCCAGGCGGGGCGATCCGATTCCTGGGGAAAGATCTCCTCCACCCGGAGATTGTTGATCTCGTGCTCGTTCAATCCCAACAGCTCCTGGGCCGCAGCATTGGAGGACAGTATTCTCCGCTCGGGGCTTACCAACAGCAGGGAATCGCTCATTGTCGAGAGAATGGTCTGGGCGGCAGTGACCGGGGTGAGGGAGAACAGTCGATATTTCCAAATGGCAAAACCAATCGCGGAGTTGATGAACACAGTGGAAATGGTGAAAAACGGCGGACTTTCGACTTGAAGCCAGTTCAGCACGACATCGACGATTTGAGCGAGCAGGGCGATGATCAACCCAACGGCAATCATTCGCGCCTGCTTCTTTTTTTGCAAATTGTCGACCCGTGAGTAGAACCGGGCGACCAGAATGAGACACGTCAACAACACACCGGCCAACCACAAATAGGCAATTTGTGAAATGCCGTTTTCAGGGACGGAGTAGGTCCAGCCCCAGTACTTCTTATGCGGCTCGGAGGTGAGGTAGTGTCCGCACGCCTCGAGCGAAATGAAGATCAGCGCCGGACCGCCGACCGGTGCCCAGAATTTAGCGGTTTTGAGATCGCCCTTTCGCTCGACGAAGACCAAAATAAAGGCGAGTGCGAGGGCGGTGGAGAGGGGCCAGAGGAAATCGATCTCCCACCAGAAGAGGGCCTGTTCAAAGGTCTGAGCCTGGCGATAGCCGAATTGAATGAACGCGCTGTTGGCCATCGAAAGCGATAGCCCCAGGAAGAGTCGATTGATCAGGGATTTCGGACTGCGAAAGTAGATGAACGCGCCCAAAAAAATGCACACCATGAAACACAACAGGGATATGAGGGCATAGATGCTCATTTTGATCGCGCTATTTTATATCCGTTGATTCGCCGCTGCGCTTCGCAGGTCTTATCGATACCATAAATAAAGTGAAGGGGCCAGCAGGAGCGCGTTTCCGCAGTAAACCTGCTTTGCCATGTTTACACTATTTGAAGTATAAATTGATAATACTCAAACTGTGCCTTAATTTTGCCACCCTGACTTTTTAAAGACCGTTATTGATCCATCTTCGTGCGAGCATTGCCCTGCAAGATTGAGAATCGGCCATGACCGCGGGAACTTTGTTCGGCCGGAGTTGTCTGAATCAAGTGAACGCTGCAGCTGAGCGATTGACCGAACAGGACGATGGCCGCCGTACGGTGCTCCGTATTGGAATGATCCAATAGCGGTTTCACCAATCAACAACATCATAGCAGGCGTAGACCCCAGTACCGTCAGGGGCGAGGAGTCGATTGCGCCGAGAGGGAACGAGATGAATGACACGAAGATAGATGAGCATTCAGTAGAGTTTCGCGCATTGGAAGACCCCGCGAAAACCGCCATCGAAGTGATCGCCATGTGGCGTGGGACGGCGATGCAGGTGTGCCATTTCCGTACCGATGACAACAAGGCAAAGGATTACAATGTGGGTGAGGAATTGGATTGTCAATTTCAAATTCCCGCAGAGGAACTCGCCGGCCGGACCAGGATTCCCCTGTTGACCGTTCGAGAGGACGGCCGTGCGATGGTGGCGGTGCTCCCCGGCGCCGGCGGAGACGTGACCGAACGAGGCGGTCAGCGCTGTTCGTTAACTGCAGCGGCTGACGTCCTCGCCGATGGCCGTCCGGGTTTCACGGTGTCACAGGGGACGAGAATCAAAATGGAGTTGGGTCCCTGGACCTTTCTGATCAATGGGGTGCCCGGTCCCAAGAAATTCAAAGCACCGTTTCATTGGCGGTGGTCATCCAATGTGTATATCGCTGCCTCATTTCTCTTTCACGGGGTGATCGCCTTGGCCTTGTTGTTGGTCCCACCGAATCCAGAGGGGCTGTTTCTCGACTTGTCCGACACCAACGATCGGTTCGTCGCGATTCTGCTCCAACCCCAGCAGGTGATTCGCCATCAGCCCCTGGGGCTGCAGGGGCGACCGGTGGAGAAGAGCGAGGGGGCCAGTGGACAGGCCGAGGAGGGGCCAGCCGGCAAAGCGGGTGATCCTCAATCTGCCAAAACCCGTAATCGAATGGCGATCAGGGCGCTCAAAGATGCCCGAGAGAGATACCTGGCCAAACCGAGGGAGAACAAACCGGTCGAGAACGCCGGGGTGTTGGCCCTGCTCGGCGAGGTGAGCATGCCCACGTCCATCTTCGGTCGTTCGATCGCCAGTGGAATGGATCCGGAGAACGCCCTTGGCGATCTGTTGGGGGATCGGGCCGGACAGAATATCGGGTTCGGCGGCCTCGCAGTACACGGAACCGGACGACGCGGGGGAGGTGACGGTCGGGGGGCAATTGGACTGGATAGATTGGGGACCATCGGGATCGGTGGAAAGCACGGATCAGAGTACGGCCGGCGCGCCGGCAACCTGAATGGCAACGGCATGAGACGACCCGGAGGGGTCGTGCCCCAACCCCGGCGGCCTCCTTTTCAGGCCAGTGGATCCATGACCAAGGACGTGATTCGCCGCATCGTTCATCGGCATCTCAATGAGGTCAAACACTGCTACGAGAGCCGACTGTCGAAACAGCCCGACCTCTCGGGTCGCGTAGCGGTCAAGTTCATCATTTCCGGCACCGGGGGGGTGCAAGCGGCGCTGCTGGCCAGCTCGACCCTCGGCGATCCGGTGGTTGAACAGTGTATCGTCGCGGCTGTCCGCCGCTGGGCCTTTCCCCAGCCCAAGGGAGGCGGCGTGGTCATCGTCACCTATCCGTTCTTTCTCACCTCGGCGGATTCCTAACCCCGCCCGCATCCGTTCGACGATTTACAGCATCGATCCCTCTACGGGGCGTGCCATTGCTCACAAGCCGGTGAGTGATCAAGGATGAGCATCAAATTGAAATAATCGGTCGTCGGTCTCGCTTCGATCGCGATGTCGTCGGGAATGAGATGTCCTTCTACTCTGAAGGGAGAGTATTCCTCGTCCAGCGAAAACAGGGTGGCCTCCCCCAAAACGAAGGGTTCCAGTTGGGATTCGAACATGCCGTCCAGCGCCACCGGGGCGCCGGTGGTGTTGTTCATGATTTTCGATTCGAGATAATAGGTGGCGATACTGATCACCGCCCCTTTTACCGGGGAGTTGAACCTGTTTTGCAGCATGTGGGCGATCGTGGTCATCTGATCCGAGACCTGATGGATGTGTGATTGGCCCCACAATCCCAACAGTTTGGCCGTAGAGGGGAGGTTGTCGGCTAGCCTGAGGAAATGATCGAACATCGCCTCCTCTCGGCGCGAAACCTTGTCCGCACCCCCACTCTGCCAGTCGAGGGCGGCCAGTGCGGCGTCCAAGATCAGTTCGAATTCAGTAAAGTTGTCCCCCAGAAAGACCCGATAGGATTGGTCATCTGATTGGAGATCCGATTTCAGCGCATGGTACAGCGACGACAGCTCGCCGTCGTGTTCTGGGGGATTTATCCGCCAATCGAATTGTCGTTCGATCAATTGCGCGACAATTTCAACCAATTGCCCGATCAGCGCGGGCGGAGGCTCAGCCGTATCTTCTGGCAACAACAGGCTCATTGCGTAGGCGGCGATGTCGGTCTGGTGGTTGACATCAATGCCCCAAACGCGAATTTGACCGTCCGCGGGTAAGTTTTGATTGAGTAGCCGTAAGCGGCGAATCAACTCCAGGTACTGGAGATTGGCCGCCGAGCTGCCTAGATTGGCGTTGAACAGATAGGTCAGATAGGTGTCATCACCGGTGGCCAAGTAGCGGTTGATCACCAGCCCGTTGCCATAGCCGGTTTCGGCGAGAATCTGCACGGCCCCCGAGTGTTGGAGTGTCGATTTCAACAGGGCGAAAAAGGCCTGATAATTGTACACCGAACCGTGATATTCCCCCAACATGAAGACCCGTTTGTCCGGGAGGAAGGCCGAAAGACTGCTCAGGTTCTGGGGCTGCAGTTCCCAACCGAGGGTCAGCTGCTCACCGTGTTGGCTCAGATAGGCGACTGCTTCGTCAGACAGATCGTTCTCGGTGGGGTCGCCGTCCGTGGAGCATCCCAAGGGCCAAGAATAGATCCATCCCACGATTAAGATTAATGTGAATGGCCGATGTATCATCTGAGCACTCCGATCGAGTTGAGCCTCCGGGGTCACTGAGTCCCTCTTAGAAAATACAACATTCCCATGTAGTAACGAGTGAAATGTTTCAGGCGGACGAATGTTCGTCCGGCGGGCGCGCAGAATCGGGCTCAGACGAACATCTGTACGGAAGAATCGGCGGCAAAGTCGAGAAATGCGGCGGCGCCGGCGATCTCGCAGTTGTCGATCAAATCCTTCTCCTCGATCCCCATCACCCCCATTGTCGTGGAACAGGCATAGAGCTTGACGCCGAGGTTCTGGGCCATTTCGATAAATTCGGGTAGCGGCGGCATCTTGGCCTTGCGCATCCAGCCCTCCATCATCTTGGTGGCCATCAATGTCATCCCGGGGAGCGCCCCGACCATGTTGGGTAGGGCCACCGGTGCGGCCGGGTTGGCCAACGGGGCCACTTTGAGCTTGCTGTTTTTTTTCTGGTGCAGGATGTCCAGACCGTAGAAGGTGAAGAAAACAGCCACCTCCCATCCCATACTGAGGGTGTTGTTTTAGTCTGTGCTTCGCGGCTTTCGATGTAGGGCTGGGGTTCACCCCCAGCCGCTTTCCCTCGTCACTGCTGAGCGAGCGGCCGGGC
>JANQET010000403.1 GCA_028278265.1 Myxococcota bacterium | reverse complement strand
ACCCGGTAATTGTCGGCGCTCATCGATCGGCCCTCTTGAATCTCCGCGGCATCTTTTCGTAGTGCGCGATGGTGTCGAACGGTGCGTGAGCTGTGTGCTGTGCTGTATTAAGGTACTTAAATACCGTATTAAAAAATGGGCGTCAATAGAAAAAGAACCAAAATTGTGGACATTCGAATTTTGACGAAACGGGACTGTTCAGGGATTTCTGTTTATCCAGTCGCCGATGGGATCGATGGAATGGTCTCGATAGTGTAAGATCTATCAGCGGGCGCAGCGGAAACCCAAGAACTCATACCTGGCTTCCGGCACCCGGCCGTCCCGTTGGGTGGTTCGAATGTTGAACGAGCTGAGATTGTAAGACCCACCGCGATTGCTGCGATCATCGATACTCGGATTTTCCCAGGCGCTGCCGTCGACCGGGGCCCCGTCGTAGTTATCGTGCATCTTGTCTTGCACCCATTCGGTCACATTGCCCGCCATATCGCATAGCTCGTGCTGGGTGTTGCCCGCCTCACGGCTACACACCGGCCAGGTGCGCGCAGTACCACACCCCGAGCCGTCCACCGGATCGTACATCACCGCGTAGTCACAGGTCGCGGCGCTCCCACCCCAGGGATAGGTGTAGGGCAACCCCCGTGAGCGCGCGGCGTATTCCCACTCCGACTCTGAGGGCAGCCGGCCGCCGGCCCATTGACAGAACTGCTTGGCTTCGAACCAGTTGACGCAGTTCATCGGGTGATCCACATGGTCATTTCTGCCCCAGTTGCAGTCCTCCTCGGGGGTGCTCGGTTCATCGCACCCCCCCTCATCCAGGCATATCTCAAACTGCTCGACCGTAACTTCGGTCTTGGTGATCTCAAAGGGATAGTCAATGGTGACTTCGTGGATCGGCTGTTCCTGCGGCGTATCATTGCTCCCTTGATCGAACTCCCCCCGGCACAGGGTCGTCCACACGATTCCGGCAGCCCCGTCCTGGATGGTCCCGTCTTCACAGCAGGCCCCCTCCCAACACCCATCGTCACAGGGGGTGCAAGTCGCCGGTGAGGCGCCGTCGTACTCGCAGATTTCGTGTTCACCGCACGGATCGATCACCTTCCATTCGCCTTCGAAAACGTGGCCGTCGCAGGCGGCCGAGATCCCCGAACAGTACTGGGTGTTCTCCTGCTCTTCGGCGTCATCTCCGCAGGCGCTGCCCGCACATTGATAGTTGGTCCACTCCCGGCACTTGGTTCCCGAGGGGAGATAGGTCTGGGTGGCCACGTTGCAGCACGCCCCATCCGTGCACTCGGGATCGGTATCTGTATCCGTATCTGCATCAGTGTCGGCATCCGCATCCATATCCGCATCCGAGTCTGCATCGCTGTCCGCATCCGTATCCGCGTCCGTGTCTGCATCGGAGTCCGCGTCGGAATCTGAATCTGAATCCGCATCCGCATCGGTATCAGTATCCGAATCGGTGTCAGTGTCGCTGTCCCCGTCGGTATCAGTGTCCGCATCAGTGTCGGCATCAGCATCGGTATCTGTATCGGAATCCGCACCAGTTGAACTATCGGGTTCCTCGTCCTCCGAAACGATTGAACTACAACCCGCCACCATCAGAAAAAAGAAAATACAATTGAATTTGACCAACATGTTGAACTCCCGGTAAACGTTCACGTCCTACAACCAATTTATATTATTACACTTTTATGGTTATGCAAATGCAAATCGTCCAAATTGAGGGTCACTCGATAATGGACTCGTCATCCACAATCAATACGGTGTCGTCGTGCCCCGAAATCCCCGGCAGGATCTCCCAAGGGTGATTGGAATGATTGATATTGTTGCGGATCACCGAGTCCTGAATGCGAATGGTGCCGTCATGGTTGTTGCTGACGAAAAAGATAGCCGACCCGTAGGCATTGACTTCGTTCTCTTCGAGCCGTGTGCCGCACAGGGAGAGGGTCATCGTCAATCCGTCATTGTAAATCGCGCCGCCGCTGCCACCTCCCGGGGTACCGTCCTCTGCTGGATTGCCCCCATTGCCGATCGCCCGGTTGTGGGTGAACAGGCTGTTGCTCACGGTCCATGAAACACCGATGCTGCTCACCCCGCCCCCATTAGAACAGACATTGCCCAGCTCGTCCCGGCCACCGAAGGTGCTGTGCACCACGTAGACCGGTGAATCGTTGTACTGGTCGAAGACACGAATCCCCGCCCCTCCCACATCCGGACCGGTATCCGCACAGACATTGTTGAAAAATCGGGAGTTGATCACCTTGAAGCGACCGCCACGCACCCAAATCGCGCCCCCGCCGTCGTGTTCTTCTTCCCCTTTGGAATTGGCATCGACAAACGTCAAATTCTGCACGGTGAGTTGAGGGTGATCCTGATCCTGGCAATGATCGGTGGTCCACACCTGATCCGAATCGCAGGTGTTCATGTACAGGATTCGCCGCTGCCCCCGGCCGCTCAAGATCACTTTACCGCCGCCATCAATGACGATTTTGGGACCGGTGTCGTTGAAGATCTTGGCCGTCTCCTCGAGCTCGATGGTCAGTGGATCCGGACCGCAATCAAAGGTGATGATCCCCCCCTTGGCGACGGTCTCCACCACCGCCTCGCTGGTGCAGCTCTCCGGTGTGCCGTCCCCGATCACGTGATCCGGTGCGGTGGTGTCCTCTTCCATGGCGTCGTCCGGCACCGGGCAATTGCCCTCGGGATTGCCCGGCTCGGGCAGGTCGTCGTGCATATCGATGTAATCCACATTCGAGTTGCCGCTGTCACCGTCCGAACATCCGCTCACCATGAGAAGCACCAGGACACCTCCCATTTGCATTGCTGTCGATCCGCTCATCTCTCGCACTCCAATCGTTGGTTCCAATCTGTGCCTCTACCAGTCTACTCCAACTCAGCGATCCCCACGAGTTATCTCAATTCGTGAAACTAGCGCGAGAACCCCGCCAAACCTCGTTCAACAGGGCAACCACGAGGGGTTGCCCCCACTTTCGGCTTGACATCCTGTTCTTATATCGGCATTTAAGTACTTTATAACATTTTTACCAACACCATTACCCCATGCTTTGTTGCCACGACCTGCCAACGACCCCTCGACCCGACATTGGCTGGGTTCTGGTCACCGGGGCGTCGGGCTATATCGGCGGCCGTCTGGTACAGGAGTTGCTGGCCCGCGGATACAAGGTGCGGGCAATGGTCCGGGGTGACCGGGAGGGGCACCAGCGCCGATGGCCAGAGGCCGAGGTGGTCGCAGCGGATGCGCTGGATCGACAAGGTGTTTCCGAAGCGCTCTGCGGGGTGCACACCGCCTATTACCTGATCCACTCCCTGTTGCTGGGTCAAGGGGAATTCGAGGCTGCCGATGTTCGCGCCGCGGTCTCGTTCAGAGAGGTTGCCGCCGCCCAACGGGTTAACCGGATCATCTACCTCAGCGGCATCGGCGATCGGCGGGCCAGCCACTCACGGCATCTGCGCAGCCGGGCCAAGGTGGCCCACGAATTGAGTGCCGGAGCGGTGCCGGTGACCATCCTCCGGGCAGCGACGATCATCGGCGCGGGCAGTGCCTCCTACGAAATCATTCGCCACCTGGTCGACCGGCTGCGCGTATCGCCGATCCCCCATTGGGCCCAGAACAGCTGCCAGCCCATTGGGGTCAAGGACGTGATCAAGTACCTCGTCGGCGTATTGGAAACCCCACGAACCACCGGCGGTTCCTACGATATCGGCGGACGGGATATACTGACGTACGAACAGATGCTCAAGGCGGTGGCCCAGCTGCTCGACAAGAAAATCGGTTTCGTGCGGGTTCCCTACTCGGGTATTCGATTCTACGCCTACCTGGCCAGTCTGCTCACCCCGGTGCCGGCACAAATCACTGCCAGTCTGATGGAAGGGCTCAAGGACGAAGTGGTCTGCCGCAACAAGGAGATCACGCGCCTGCTCCCCTTTGCGCCGATGAGTTATCGCGAAGCAATCGTACTCGCCCTGACCCGTGAAGAACAGGACAAAGTCTACACCCGCTGGTCCGACGCCTATCCACCAGCCCACGAGCTGGCGCTCAAGCTGCACGAGCTCAAGGACTCGCCCACCTATACGGCTTCCTATACCCTCGATTCGGACAAGAGTGCGCAGCGCCTGTTTCGGGCAGTGTGTAAAGTCGGGGGGGATACGGGATGGTTTCAGAACAATTGGATGTGGCGCATGCGGGGAGGGGTCGATCGCCTGTTTTTCGGCGTCGGTTCCGCGCGGGGTCGCCGAAGGCGTTCGGAGCTGCGGGTCAACGATGTGATCGATTTCTGGCGCGTGGAGGAGATTCGCCCCCCCTGCCAATTGCTCTTACGGGCGGAGATGAGGCTGCCCGGCAAGGCCTGGCTCGAATTCGATATTGTCCCCGGGTCAGAGAAGACCCGGCTCACGGTGACCGCCTTTTTTCACACCCACTCCCCCTGGGGCCGTGCCTATTGGTATGCGTTCTTGCCGTTTCACCACTTCATCTTCAATGGATTGATCCAACAAATCGAAAAGAGAGCATAGCGCCATCGGATTCAATCCTCTGCGATCCTACCGACCGAATTTTCCTCTTCGACCAATTTTAATGTATACTATTGCATAATTGTGGGGTTAAAGAGTCACAACTCGAGAGTATGGACCAGGTGCAACAGGAATTTGCAGGAGGTATGTCGATGACTCGCGTCATGTTTATTGCGAGCGCTCTGCTGTTCGTCGTCACGGCGGCCTGCACCATCGATGATGAAGACCGCTGTCCCGATGGCTACCACTACGATCCGGTCGGGTTGGCCTGCAAGCTCTGCGGGGAAGACCAGACATGGAATCCGACGATCTACGAATGCGAGGATCCGCCCCCTCCGGACGGTGGAACGGACACGGACACCGAGCAATCCGGCCTCGGTGAGCCCTGTGCCTCGAATATCGATTGTCAGGACTACGTCGCCGCGATCTGCGCCATCGATCCCCTGACCAACGAGGGAAAATACTGTACGATTGAAAACTGTACCCCTGCGGATTGCACCGATGGATTCCAATGCTGCGATTGCACCGCCTCTTCTATCGAAGCGATACAGGGCATCGCCTGCGCCAAAGACGAAGATGCGACCCAACTGGTGGCCATGGCGGGCTGTACGTGTTCCTGACTACGATAGATTGAAAATCACAAGGAGTACGAGGCAATGAAGGCGTTGATCGCGTTAGCAGTGGTGGTTATTTTGCACGGCCCCTTCATTGCGAACGCACAGAATAAGAACAGTGTTCGGCGGCAACTGGCCGATGTGCGCGCTCAGGTGGAGGAGCAATCCACCGCATCGGCTATCCGGATGACCGACTTTGAAAAGAAGCTCGAAGCACAGGAACAACGGATCGCCGATCTCGAAGCCCAGGGAAAGTCCAAAGAAGAAGAGGTCAAGCAGCTCCAGGCCGAGCTGGAAGAAGTGAAATCAGAGCAGGAGATGATGGCCCTGGAGGACCTGGAAGAGGGTATCGAATCCCAGGGACGATCGGGAAAGCTGTTCTCCTACTGGGGATTCTTTGATCTCACCTTTCACAAGTACTTTTTTCCCGACGACAGTATCTATCACATCTTCTTGGACAACAACCCGACCTTCCTGATGACCAGTATCAATCTCTATTTCATGAGTCAGATGACCGACAATCTGGGCGCCCTGGTGGAGACCCAGCTGACCTACCTGCCCCACGGCCTGGAAACCGATTGGGGCACGCGTATCGGCACAACAACAATCGGTGAATACACCCGCATCGATTCACAGGTCCAACACCCCTACACCAGCGAATACTACCGACAACACGGCCTGCACATCGTCCGGGTGCAGCTCAAGTACACACCGACAGACTGGTTCAACGTGATCGCCGGGCGATTTTTGACACCCTACGGCATTTGGAACACCGACCACGGATCGCCGGTTGTGATGACGATTCGCGTCCCGTACATGCAGATTCGCAAAATGATGCCCCTGGTGCAGACCGGACTGCAGGCGTACGGCCGGTTCTTTCCCTTGGACAACCTGTACTTCAACTACGCCATCACCGTGTCCAACGGACGAGGCCCTCTCGACGAGCTCTACGATCTCGACGCCAACAAGGGGGTGGGGCTGCTCCTCAGGCTCGAATACGAGGGTGATGATTCAAGAATCTCCGCCGGCGGCTACGGCTACTACGGCAAGTACACCGACCGCTCCAAAACAATTGAGCTACACCTCAACGATTTGGGCCAGCTCGATGGGACGATGGATCGCCCCATCACCGTGGACCTTCAAACCACGATAGAAAACGACGAGGTGGTCGCTTCCGCCGATCTGTTGCTCGAGTTGTTCGGCTTGCGCCTGCAGGGGGAGTTCATCTGGCGGCGGGTCGACTACGCGGTGCCGGCGGTGCTGAATCAGACGGAGCACCTGTTTGCCGGCGGCACGCCGGGTGAGATGTTCTATCACGCCAATCACACGGGCTACGCGGTGTACGGCCTATTGGCGTATGAGCTGCCCCTGCACAGATGGCTCGATCCGGTGCGCATCTCCCCCTACGTATTCTACGAGCGCAACCGCCATGCGGACGTCAAGCCCTCGGAGAACATGACCCTGTACATCGCCGGGTTGAATATCAAACCGTCGCCCTACGTCACCATTAAGCTCGAGGGAGGGTTTGCCGATTTGGAACATCGCTTCTACGGGTCGAGGCTCAAAGACCTCGCCGTTCAGATGGCCGTGTCGTTTTGATCGGGGTGAGGTTCGGAGTATGATGGCCCCTGGACGAACAGTCTTATCGCTATCTGCAGCGCTCCTCATCGCCATGGGGACAACCGATGCACTGGCCCAACACCCACAGGATATCCTGGTCATCGCCAACAAGAAGGTATCCGTTGATTCGGCAACCCCCGAACAAATCAAGTCGATCTTTCTCAAAAAGCGCACCACCTGGAAGTCCGGCGGCAAGGCGGTTCCGTTGAACGCCAAAGCGGGCACACCACTGAGGGAGAAATTTCAGGAGCTCGTCCTGGGGATGACCGATGGGGAGGAGCGCATCTACTGGGAGAAACAAAAAATTCGCTCCGCCACCGACGGACCGACGGAATTCGCCAACCCGCTCAAGGCCATATTTCGCGTCAAGGGCAGCGTCAGCTATATCTTTAGATCCCAATACAAAGAAGGTGTCGCCAAAATCCTCCTGGTCATCCCTCACCGGTGACTCCTCCAAAAAAAATCGAACCGAGTGTATTTTTTTAGCACCGTTTTGGTGCAACCGGTCGATAGGGGCATCAGGAGGTGATCATGAAACAGCTCACTATCTACCATCAGGACATCCCGATAACCCAGTACCCCCTGGACAAACAGGAGCTCTCCATCGGCTCGAATCCGGCGTGCGATATCACCCTGGCCGCCGACACCATCGCCGATCGACAGTTGGTGATCATTAAAGACAAGCGAGGACGCTGGAGGGCCCGCTCCACCGACGGGTCCCAGGTCGACATCGATCTGAGTGCCAAGGAGCGCTTCCCGATCGGGCCCTATGCGCTGTCTGTCGAGCCACGTGATGCCGGGACATCGTCGATCGGTGACACTCGGCGCTGCCCACCACAGGATTGTTTCGGGTTGGTCGGCGTTTCAATCCATCTGTGCCTGCTCAAGCGGGAAATAACGCGACTCGGCCCCCTCGGCGCCCCCCTGTCGATCACCGGAGCGACCGGAACCGGCAAAGAACTCATCGCCCGAGGTCTGCACCAGATGTCCCGACGGCCCGACGGACCGTTGGTCGCCGTCAACTGCGGTGCACTGACCCAAACCCTACTCGAGGATACCCTCTTTGGACACGAAAAGGGTGCCTTCACCGGGGCCCAGAGCACCCATCGGGGCATCTTCGAGCAGGCCAAGGGGGGCACCTTGTTCCTGGATGAAGTAGGGGAGCTGCCCCTGGCCTATCAAGCGGCACTGCTTCGCGTACTGGACGATCGAAAAGTCTGTCGAATAGGGGGTGAAAAGACGGAGCAGACCGACTTCCGATTGATCACCGCCACCAATCGGGATTTGGCAGAGATGGTCGACAACGGGGAGTTTCGCCGGGACCTCTACCACCGGATCACCACCCTGACGATCAACACCCTGCCGCTCAAGGAGCGGCCCGAAGATATTGCACCGTTGGCCCGCCATTTTCTGGGTCAATTCACCGCCGACGTGGGACAGCGCGAGCTATCGCCCGCATCGCTTGAAAAACTGCGCGCCTACGATTGGCCGGGAAACGCACGGGAGCTGCACAATGTGCTCTACCGGGCCGCCGCGTTGGAACCGGATCCCATCCTCGCTCCG
>JANQET010000316.1 GCA_028278265.1 Myxococcota bacterium | reverse complement strand
CGTCCGCGTCCAGATCACCGTCGGCGTCCAATTCAGCACCCCCATCCATATCTGCCGATAAATCCGCGTCGACATCAGCGTCACCGCCCAGATCCACATCGAGGGAATCCATGCTCACCGCGCCGAGAATGACCAACCCCCAGTAGATGAGCACCATGATCAACAGGATGGTGTACGGCAGGTTGACCATCGCGAAACAGGCGGCAAACAGATAACCGAGTTGTTCCATGCGGATCCTCCGACAGATGGAAGTGCCTCCCTGGCCCAGCGGCTGGAGTGCGACGTAAAGAGACAGTGTGCGAGCTCGTCTGAAGCCCGGCGATTCCCGGTTCTCGGAAGTCGTTACCCACGCACAACCGCGAGTCTGGGTGGTCGTTACTTTCAAACTGTAACCCTTCCCCGCCGCGATGAAAAGTTCAAAAGCTGGCCGAATAGAACTTGTCTGTGGACTGGTTCATCACCGGGTTGTGGCTTATAACCAAAGGTGAGGTGTATCGATGAGCAAATCAAAAAAAGACGAACAGACGAGCCGCCCGGGCCACAAGAGAAAGATCTTCACCCGCCGACGGGTGCTGATCGGCAGCGGCGCGGTGCTGGCCTCTGGTGCACTTGCCGCAGGGGGCTACATTGGGCATGGGTGGCGTCAGCGGTTCAGCCGAGACGCGGAAAAACAGATCGTCGATCACCGGGTGGCACTACCGGCCGTTGTGCCCAAGATGGTGATCGCCCGGGGACCGGATCCGGCACTCAACGTCCGCGCAGCATTGGAGCGGATGGGGGGCATGAGCCGATTCATCAATTCAAACGATGTTGTCGTCATCAAGCCGAACATCGGCTGGGACAGCACCCCGTCCCAGGCCGCCAACACCCAGCCCGCTGTCGTGGCTCAAGTGGTGCGGGCCTGTCGCGAGGTCAAGCCCCGCCGGATAATCGTCTGCGACTGCCCGGTGAGCGCCTCCCGACGGAGCTTTGAGCTCAGTGGTATCATGAAGGCCGCCCTCGAGGCCGGCGCCGAAGTGATCCCCCCGGAGGACAGCCGGTTCCACACCGTGAAGATCTCCGAACGGCTGGGTACTTGGGACATCCTCGAGCCATTCATCCAAGCCACTAAATTAATCAATGTACCCGTGGCCAAGCACCACTCCCTGACCGGTGTGGTCGCCGGGATGAAAAACTGGATTGGCGTCACGACCAAAATGCGGATGCTCTTTCACAACGACATTCAACGCTCCATCGCCGAGCTCGCGGCGCTGATGCGCCCCACCCTCACGGTGATGGACGCCACTCGGGTGATCATGGCCAAAGGCCCCCGCGGCGGAAACCTCGATGACGTCAAGGCGATCAAGACCGTCGCCGTGGGGCTCGACCCGGTGGCTTTGGATACATGGGCCAATTCGCTGTTCGATATCGCCGGAGACCAACTACCGGAATCCCTCTCTATCGCGCAATCGATGGGGGTGGGTCAGATGGATTTCAACGCCCTCGGACCAATTGAAATCGTCACGGGATAAAGCGTTTCTATAACATCGGCACCCGTTCACAAACCTGACAGGTAATCGGGCAGTCATCACTAAATCCGATGGTGCAGCCGCCACCGCCGCCGCCACCTCTGCCCGGCGGTTGACGACCCACAATGGCAAGAATTGGCCCACTTCTGCCGAAAATGGCCGGCCGATTCTGCGCTACAGGAGGAGTAGCCTACCGAGAGGCATCGAGGGAGGCGCGAATGAACGCGGTGAACAGGGGGTGGGGTTTCATCGGTTTGGATTTGAACTCCGGATGGAATTGGCAGCCGACAAAGAACGGATGGTTCTTGATTTCGATAATCTCCACCAACGTTCCGTCCGGGCTGACCCCGGAGAGGGACATGCCGGCCTGCTCGAGTTGGTCGCGGAAATCGTTGTTTACCTCGAATCGATGGCGGTGCCGCTCGGAGATGTTGGTCCGGCCATAGATTTCGCGCACCAGGGATCCGTCGGCAAGCATGCAGGGATAGGCGCCCAATCGCATCGTCGCCCCTTTGTCCGAAATTCCCACCTGGTCCGGCATCAAATGAACGACCAATTGAGGGGAGAGGGCGTCGAACTCTTCGGAGTTGGCCCGCTCCAACCCGCACTCCGAGCGGGCGTATTCGACCACCGCCATCTGCAATCCCAAACAGATGCCGAAGAAGGGGACATCGTTCTGCCGGGCATAGCGGATCGCCGCTATTTTGCCCTCGGACCCCCGTTCACCAAATCCTCCGGGCACCAGCAACCCATCGATCTTCTCGAAAAACGCTTCGGGTCCATTCTTTTCGACCTCCTCGGCGTCGATGTGTCGGACATTGACCCGGCAATTGTTGGCGATGCCGCCATGCACCAGCGCCTCGTTGAGGCTCTTGTACGAGTCCCGCAGGTGAACGTACTTGCCGACCATGCCGATGGTGATCTCGTCTTTGGGGGTCGTCACCCGCGTGACGATCCGCTCCCATTCCTTTAAATCCGATGAGCGCGACCAGATGTTGAGCATTCTGGAGAGCAGCTCGTCCAATCCCTGCTGCTTCAGCGCACCGGGGAGCTCGTAGATGCACGGCACGTCGAGGGCCTCGACCACCGCCTGGGGCTCCACGTTGCAGAACAGACCTATTTTGGCCCGTTGTTCCGGATCCATCGGATGCTCCGTGCGGCAGAGCAGGATGTCCGGTTGAATGCCGATCTCCCGCAGGGCCTTGACCGAGTGTTGCGTCGGCTTGGTCTTCAACTCCCCGGCCGCTGCGATGTAGGGCACCAGAGTGACGTGCACACACACCGCGTTTTCCGACCGAAGCTCCACCTTGAGTTGACGAATCGCCTCCATGAAGGGTAGGGACTCGATGTCCCCCACCGTTCCGCCGATTTCGATGATCGCCAGATCGACGTTCGCCGACTGCTGGAGCACGAAGTTCTTGATCTCGTCGGTGATGTGGGGAATGACCTGAACCGTACGCCCCAAGTACTCGCCACGCCTTTCTTTGCTGATCACCTCGAAGTAGACCCGGCCGGTGGTCAAGTTGTTGTCCCGAGACATCTGCGCCGTGGTGAACCGCTCGTAGTGCCCCAGGTCGAGGTCCGTCTCTGCGCCATCATCGGTGACAAACACCTCGCCGTGCTGAAACGGGCTCATCGTACCGGGATCCACGTTAATATAGGGATCGAGCTTCATTATCGTGATCTTTAATCCTCGGTTCTCCATCAACGCGCCAATTGAGGCGGCGGCGAGCCCCTTGCCGATCGAAGAGACCACACCGCCGGTCACAAAAATCATCTTGGTTCGCTTGTCGTTCATCAAAAAAAGAGCCTCCTCATACCCAACTGGGGCAATGCGTGAGTTCGCCGATTCCTACTGGGGATTGAAAAATGGGGGATGTCCCTGAAATTTTCCCGCACTAAACACGGGACACCAGTTTACTGAACATCCGAATGGTTGTCAATTGGCATAAAAATTCACAAAAGCTATTATAATTTACATTTTCAACACTGGATTTTTCCATAAAAAACAACGTTGAAACCAAATTAAGAATTTTCTTTTTTTTTTCACGATTATTCATATAATTACATTTTTGGGTGAGACATCAGCATGCACATCAAGGAGCCAATGAATGCACTATCGGGCCAGATTCTCTACGCTGTATTTTGTTCTTTTGGTCACCTTCGCTTGGACCCACAGTTTTTGCGACTCAAACGGCGACTACACCACGGATGATGATGACGATGATGACGACAATGACGACGACAATTTTGCTCTCTCCGTGGACGGTGACACGCGTCTAGAAGAAATGTCGAATTACGAATCTTATTTGGTGTGCAAGGACATCGCCAAGGGATTCAACGAGATTCTGGATCACGAAACTCAGTGCTTGAGAGTGGGAATCGCCGTCGGTGAGGGATCCGAGGACAACGGCGAAGAGGCCTGCTCCGAGGCGTACGCGGGTTGCATGAAAGGCGACGAGACCGACTATCAGACCTGCGACAAGTACAAAGAAACCAGCGACAAATACGAGGAATGCGACGCCCGGGTGGAGCTGATGGAAAACTGCATTCGGGAAACCCTCGAGCAGCTCGAAGAGGCGTACGACGGCCTGACCTGTGCGTCTTCGGGGATGGAAGATCCCGACGAGCTTCCCCTGACCGACGCCTGTGAGGAAATGGAAGAACAGTGTCCCGGCGTGGCAACCAACTTCGAACGATTGTATTGAGATACGGAACCGCTTTTATGGATTGCAGCAGGGCTCTCGTTCCCTGAAGCGTCGACTCTCGACTTCTCCGGCCACCGGCAGATCGCAGGCGGCGAGCTCATTGTGCTCACAAAATCCCCGAACAATCGCGTTGGCGTTCCGCCCTTCCATGAAGATGTGATTGTTGACCAGCCAGGTGGGACTCCCCATCACACCGAGCCGATCGGCCAGGGCCATGCTTTTTTTCAGCAGCTTTTTCCCCTGTTTCCCATTGACGCAACGATTGAGCCGTTTCTTGCTCATCCATTTCGGCAAACAAGCGTCGTAGTGCCGGTTCTCGAAATCGGTGGCGCGACAGGTGACGTAGTCCATGAACCGGTACTGCTCTCCGTACAGTGCCTGGGCGCAGATCATCCTCAGATCTTCCTGGACCTCCTCGGGCCCGTGCATCGAGTAAATCTGACCGTCGTCCCCCACCTCACCGATGAATTGCAGCCTCAGATCGACCTGACTGCGCTGGCGAGAAAAGTGCTCGATGACCCGATTGACCGAGGGCAGCATCTCGGCGGCAAAGGGGCAACCGCTCATGATGAACAGATCCAGGCGGCGCGGTTCTTTCTTACGGCAGGTGATCGCCTTGGCGCAACTCGGATCGCGACAGTCCACCACCCCGTTGCCAGTGTCGTCGATCTGGTTGTTGCAGATCTCCCCTCGGGGATCCCAATTCGATCCCATGGTGAGCAAATACCCGGAACCGAAGGGGACCAGGTATTCGGCCAACCGCTGGAGAATCAACTTCTCCGTTGACAAGGCGCCATCGATCACGATGAGCGGCAGGGCCGGCGCGTCGACCACCAGCTGTATGAGATCGAACAACCGTTTCCCCTGGGCGGAGGCGTAGTCTAGTCGGGCGAGCTCAAGGCCGGGAATCAATGTTTCGAGCAGGGTGATCTCCTGCCTGAAATTGCAGGTTGCCGCATCGGTACAGCGGCTGTCGAACAGCAGCGTTGCCGCGATTTGGGGGGGTGGTGCGATATCGGCACAGAGGGATGGGCGGGTTTGCTCGTCTCCGGTGACGTGACACAGATAGCGGATCATCTCATCATAGGAACGCCCGCCCCAATAGGGTTGGCCATCGAAGAACACGGTGGGGCTGGCCACGATGTTCAGCGCCGCGGACTGGGCATAGTCGCGGCGCAGCAGGGTGGTGGCCATCGTCCCGGCCAGGCAACCGCTGACTGCGGCCGGATCGATCCCGGCGCGCTGGGCGCAGATCGGCCAATTGCGCGGCATGGTCGGCCACACCTCCGGCTCGAACGCACACTGTAAAAAGCGAAACCACGCTTGCCGCTCGCCGACCTCTCTGGCGCAGACGTGCACCTGTGCGGATTGAACCTCTGTTTCCCCATACAGGTTGGTAAATTCACCCTGCTCATCCAAGGCGCCCAAGTAAGTCACCTCGATGGAGAGGGAGCGGCCCAAATCTTCGTTGATATCGAGCAGGGTGCGGACGGTCCCCGAGGCGTAGGGGCAACGAGACAAAATCACCAACTCCACATCTGTGTGCACGGCAGCGGATTCGTCGGTATCGGCGACTTCCCCCTGTTCGATAGCCTCAGCCAAAGGGGGCGAAACCAGAGGGGGAGAAGGCGCCGTGCCACCACAGCCGACGACGACAACTGCCATGCTCAACAATCCGGGGAACCAGGAGCGGGCAAGCATGTGAACTCCACGGACAAGGTCCTATTGAAATTATAGCACGAAAAGCCGGAAGAGTCGGTGGCCGGAGCGGATCCAACAAGGGAACGGCTCATCTCTCCGCAAGACGGCGAGATTAGCGGCGAACGGCCGTCGAGGAGCGTTTCGCCGCCGTTTCGCCACCTCTTTCCCGTGTTGGGTATCTCCATCAACCAATTGAAATAACTCGATTTATCAGAATTTTTAACCAACGGCATGGGGATTGCTCTCAGCCCGAGGGATCCAGCTGAGAGGAGCATCGCCATGAATGCAAGTGTACAGTGTGCGGCCCTGGCCGGAGTTGCCGCCGATCATGTGGCGGTTGAGGTCGATCTGGCGCTCGGCCTGCCCGCCTTTGCCATCGTCGGTCTGCCCGAAGGAGCGGTGAAGGAGTCGAAGGTTCGCGTCCTCGCGGCG
The DNA here is from genome assembly GCA_028278265.1 of Myxococcota bacterium. GTDB lineage: Bacteria > Myxococcota_A > Polyangia > JAAYKL01 > JAAYKL01 > JANQET01. The sequence goes on along the minus strand of JANQET010000316.1, from coordinate 135 downwards.
CTCAACAATTGCGGTTACGCGATTCCACCCCGAAAGGTGACGGTGAACCTGGCACCGGCGAATCTGAAGAAGTCGGGATCGGCGTTCGTCCTGGCCATCGCCTTGGGCATCCTGGCCGGCGCGGGACTAATCGAG
>JANQET010000295.1 GCA_028278265.1 Myxococcota bacterium | reverse complement strand
ACTCAAGCGAGAAAATCATGACGAAAACATTGATGTTCATCGGATTGGTCGGTGCGGTGATTTCCTGTGGGACGGTTTCAAAGCCAGTGGAACAAACGGTGGTCACCTTTACCCCACCCCAAGATGATCGACGCACCTCGGCCCTGCTCACGGCCGCGCAAAACGGAGATCTGCAGCAGATCGAATCACTGCTCGACAGCGGTATCGATGTGGACACGGCGGGGCCCGGTCAGAAAAACGCCCTGATGATCGCAGCGGCGGTCGGCCAGCTGGATGTGGCGGAGATCTTGCTCGCTCGCCAGATCACTGTCGACGCCCGCCAGCAGGACGGTGCAACGGCGCTGATGATCGCCGCCGGTCTGGAGCGCCAGGCGATTGCCTCCCTGCTCATCGAGCACGGCGCAGATGTCAACGCCCGGACCGACGACGGCATGACCCCGCTGATCATCGCTGCGAGTAAGGGGGACCGACCGATGGTCGAGCTGTTGGTGAGCCATCGCGCCGAGGTGAACCAAGCGGAGCAAAGTGGGGAAACACCTCTCATCGCCGCTGTGGCCGAAGGTCACCTCGATATTTCAGGCCTGCTGTTGCACCACGGCGCCAATCCCAACCAGGCCAAGCACAACGGGTTGACCCCGCTGATGATCGCCGCCGGCAGCGGACAGGTGCCGTTGATCGATCTGCTCCTCAGCGCCGGTGCCGACCTCACCGGCGTGGATCAGGATGGCAAGACCCCGCTGATGGCCGCGGCCTACCACGGCCAGCTGGAAGCGGTCCGGTCGCTCATCGGGCGGGGTGCCGGTGTGAAAGTGACCGATCGTCACGGCGAGGATGGGCTGATGATTGCCGCTAAAAAGGGGTATCAGCCGATCGTGGCGCTGTTGCTCGCCGAAGGGGCGGATCCCAATGGGGCCAAGCGGGACGGGTGGACTGCGCTGATGTTTGCCAGCGGGGCCGGGCATTCCGCTGTGGTTCAACACTTGATCGAAAAGGGGGCCGATCCGAATCGCAAGAACGCGATCGGCTGGACCGCGTTGATGTTCGCAGCGGGAAAAGGTGATATGTCGACAGCTCGGGTGCTCATCGATGGGGGAGCCGATCCCGCGACCGCCAATCGCTTCGGCCAAACCGCCGGGCAACTGGCCGAGCTGAACGGGCACCGTCAACTCGCCGACCTGATCAGTGAGAGAGCTCGCTAGCTGGCTTGAGAGTGATAGTTAACCATCCAGTTTGGCGTAGAGGGTTTGGGCGTCGAACGGTTTTTGCACGAATCCGCCGGCCCCGGCGCGCAACAGGGCCTCGATTTTCTCGTTCTTGTTGTAGCCTGAGCAGAGCAGGATCTTGGCCGAGGGATCGATCGCCTTCATCGCTTGAAATGCCTGGACCCCGTCCATCTCCGGCATGATCAAATCCATCAGCACCGCGTCGACCCTCTCCCACTCCTCAGTGAATATATCGATCGCCTCTTTGCCGTTCGTGGCTTCGAGGACGGTGTAGCCCATCTTGGTCAGTACACGAGCAGTGGAGCGCAGCACCACCGGCTCATCGTCGATGAGCAGCACACACCCTCGGATCTGGTTTTCGCGATTGGCCCAGGGAATATTGGGGACGACCGTCGTCGAGTGGCGAATACCGGCCTCTTTATCCGACTCGGGGAGCAGTACCGTGACCGAAGTCCCCTCCCCCTCGGTGGAGTCGATGGTGACCGTTCCGCCGTGGCTGTCGATGATTCCGTAAACCATCGACAGACCGAGCCCGGTACCCTTGCCTTCGGGCTTGGTGGTAAAAAACGGATCAAATGCCTGACGCCGTGTTTCCGGATCCATCCCGGTCCCCGTATCGGTCACAGTGAGACAGGCGTAACGTCCCGGCGTGAGCCCGCCGACCGTGAGATGGAGCTTTTGCTGCAAGCTGACATTGGAGGTCGAGATGGTCAGCCGGCCCTTGTTGCCCATGGCATCTGCCGCGTTGATACAGATGTTCATCAAAGCATTTTCGATTTGATGGGAATCCCCTTCGACAAGGGCCAGGTCGTCGTCGATTTTTGTTTGGATCACAATCGTCCGGGGAATCGTTCGCGCGAGCAGCCCGCGAATTCGCTCGACGACGTCATTGAGGGAGAGCTGTTTCTTGGAGAATTTGTGTTTGCGGGCAAATCCGAGCAGATCCCGGGTCATCTGACTACCCCGCCGACAGGCGGCGATGATCGTCCGCACATCTTCAGCAGACTGTCCCTCCGGATCGGCCTCCATTTTTATGATCGACGCCGAGCTGAGGATCGCGCCGAGAATGTTGTTCAGGTCGTGGGCCACGCCCCCGGCCAGCCGACCGATGGCCTCCATCTTCTGGGATTGCTGGAGTTGTTCCTGGAGCCCCTTTTTCTCTTGCTCTGTTTTCATCCGCGCCGAGATATCGATGAAACTGACGACCACTTGTTCACTGTTCGATTGGGTGTCCAATACCGGAAACGCGTCGACCAGGGTCCACAGGGGCTCCCCCTGGTACGGTTTGACGATGCCGATTACCGCGTTGCGCAAGGGTTGCCGCGTGGCGATCACCTTGGCCGCGGGAAACTCTTCGGGGGGGAGTGTGGAACCGTCTTCGCGCACCAATTCCCAGTCCTGATTCACATCCCCCAAGGGGGTGAGACGACCTCCGTCAATCGACAGCATCTGCCGCGCCTTGGCATTGCTCAGCACGATGCCGCCGTTTTCCGAGTGCACCACCACCCCGGCCTGGAGTTGGTCGATGAGGTGACGGTATTTCTTTTCGCTGGTGCGCAGTTTTTGGCTCTCGCGCTGGAGTACCTGCTGCAGGCGCTCTTGAATATACTCGAAGTTGTAGGTCAGGATGATGATGACGGCAAAGGTCACCAAAAACCGAATCGCAGTCGACCGTTCGTAGGGATACGCCCCGGTCATCACCGGGGGCGCAAAGAGAATGACCACGGTCGCCAGATAGGCGGTGAGACAGATGATCGTGCCGGCCAATCGGCCACAGATGAAGAACGTGAGGGAGGGCACGATGTACATCCAGAAAATCAACTCCCCGTGGTCCCCGCCACTGATCATGGAATAGAGGCAGACAATCGCCACGGTAGAGGCGATGTAACTGTAAATAGCCGAGCCGTCTTCGCGGAACCGCAACCAAACAGTGGCCACGCCCAGGGAGAGCCCAATCCCGATATCGAACAAGCCCAGGATGAGATTTCCCTTGATCAGCTGAACCGTACCGAAACCGACCATGAACACGAACGCCAAAATCAGGGGAATGACGAGCAAAAAACGCTTGCGGTTTTCGTCGAAATCCGTGCTGTTGGCGTACTGCAACCAGGAGATGGGAAAGAGGTTGTCTTCTGTCTGTTGGGATTGACGTCCGGAAAAACGGGCCATTATCTCACTTTCCCAAAGATCGCTATCGGTTTGTAGACACAGTTCAGATAGAGTGTTTATCGGACAGTCGAGAATTAACTTGAGGGCTATTTTTTACTTAACTTTGGCCGGAAGAGCAGTTGATTGGGGATTTGTGGTTATCCGGCGATAGACATCAATTGCCCGGTCATTGGAAGAGAAGGCGAGCGGGGGCAACGCATCAAACGAATACCATGCGGCATCCTCGGCGTCGTCACCTGCCTGAACAGTGCCGCCAATCTGCTGGACCTCGTAGCTGATCGTCAAGACATCCCCGTAGAAATCGCTTTGGCTCGAATAGGCATCGAGCAGGCGGATCACTCGACCGACAACCCCTGCCTCCTCTTTGAGCTCGCGCAGGGCGGCCTGTTCAATCGTCTCCCCGATTTCGGCAAATCCGATCGGCAGACACCACCGCCCCTTTTGGGGTTCCAGCCGTCGTTTGACGAGCAACACCTCTTGGTCGTCGCGGACGACGAGACAGGCCACCACCGGCAAGGGATTGCGGTAAAATATCGTCTCACAGGTCGGACAGACCTGTCGCTGGCGACCCTCGATCAAGCGGGTCACCAACTCGGTTGTGCATTGGGAACAGAATTTGGGGAGAGTGATCATGGTGGGACCCTACCCCAACCGATGCTCCTCGTTCAACCGGCGGTTGTCCGGGGAATGTGCTCTTGTAGAGAAAGGGTTTCACGTGTAAACATGGCCGGCGCGACAGGACACACCGCGCAGGAAGGAAAAAAGGCCCGTGGAAGATACTTTTGTATTCAATCTGGATCCGACCATCTGGCATATCGGCGGTCCGTTCCAGCTTCGCTACTACGGCATCATCTTTGCCACGATGCTCGGCATCGGCTTTGTGATCTGGCGGCGACAGATGGTGCGCGGCGGTCACTCGCTGGAGCTCGCCGAGCGGTTCCTGATCTACGGTGTGGTGGCGGTGCTCGCCGGTTCCCGGCTGGGTCATTGCCTGTTTTACCATCCCGAAACCTACCTGCGGGATCCCATCACCATCCTCTATTTTTGGAAAGGCGGACTTTCCAGCCACGGGGCGACGGCCGGGCTGATCATCGCCATGTTCATCTTTGCCCGTCGGTACAAGCTGCACTTCTTCGAAGTGTTGGACCGCTGCTCCATGTCCTCGTGCGTGGGCGCAGCAGCGGTGCGCCTGGGCAACTTCTTCAACTCCGAGATCGTCGGCCGACAAACCGACGTTCCCTGGGCCGTGCGTTTTCCGATCTACGATTGTCATGGGCACCGGGAGGTCTGTTCGGCAGCGGTGCCCCGCCACCCGTCGCAACTGTACGAATTCGCCTTGGGAATGTTCGTCCTGTTGGTGCTCGTGCTCGTCGATCGCTGGACCGGCAAGGAAAAACGGCCTCGGGGCCTTTTGGCCAGTCTGTTTCTGCTGCTCTACTTTACCGGGCGTTTTTTCGTCGAGTTCGTCAAGGAGTACCAAGCCCTCGAGCGCTCCTCTGCTTTGACGATGGGGCAATACCTGTCGATTCTCCCGTTTTTGTGTGGTGTGGCGCTGCTGGTCTGGACCATCCGCAATCGCCACCGGGAATGGCCGGCACCGGAACCGGTGCTCGCCGGCGCGAGCAAATCCTCCGCAAAATCGACCAAGAAAAAAACCAAATCCAAAAAGCGCAAACGGTAGTTCGACCTTCGCCTCCTAACTATCCAATTTTATTAATAGTTCGTTGACACCTCCCCGTAACAGGGGTACGTTTTAATATCGAAATATCCACCGGGCGGGTCAGTGAGACAAAGATGGGTTTCCAATTAAGAGAAGGGGTCAACACAGAATGAAAGCGATCATGTTGTGCGCCGGCCAAGGCACGCGTTGTTATCCGTTCACACATCTCTCCCCCAAGATGACGCAGCAAATCTGCGGCATTCCGATTATCGAATACATGCTCTCCTGGTTTGCCGGTGCGTCAGAGATCGACAGGCTCTATATTGTCATCAAAGAGGACTACTTCATTTCTGTACTGCAGAACTACCTCAAGGAGAGGGTGTCGTATATCGATGACTTGTTGGCCCTGTTTTCAAAGCTGGGCTACCGGCTCGAGTATCGCAATCCCGATTTCGAGATCGAAGTGCTTCGCGCCGGTGGTTGGGGCACCGGCGGGGACCTGCGTACCGCGATCAGACAGATCGAACACAGCGATTCCCTAGACGACGATTTCGTGGTCTGCAACGGCGACTATGTCACCATCCGCAAACACGCAGAGGGCACGCTCACCACGCAACTCGATCTATCCGATATCATTAACACCCACCAGCAGGCCCGCGCTGCCAAAGACGTGGCGATGACCGATGCCCTGTTCTGTGTGAGCCGGGACGACGCCACCCGTTTTGGCGTGGCCGATTTCGAAGAGGTCGATGGGATCCATTTGCTGCGCGGATTTCGGGAAAAACCGAGCATTGATCAGATCTCCGAGACCCCCTGGATCAACGCCGGAATTTACGTCATGAATACCGACTACATCATCTCCAACATCGACACGGTTCTCCCGGATCGCCCTCGCACCAACCTGGAAAAGACCCTTTTGGAACCGCTTGCCGGCAGTCCGGATCGCGAGATGGCGGCCTATCTGCTCGATTTATACGCCTGGTTCGATGTGGGCACGCTGGCCCAACTCATCGACACCAATCGGTCGATTGCCGCCGGCAAAGGCGGTTATCTGAAGAGATAGCAACCAAAGGAGAAAGCAATGAAGCGCATCGCCATGATCATCGTCCTTGCCGTGGGAACGGCCGCGTGCGACCAGCAACCCGGCGCTGCTCCGACGGCCGTATCGCCACAACAACCCGGCGCCACAACCGCACCTTCGGGCCAGGACAAAGGGGTGCTCTTGGCCAGCCGACCGGCCCAGGCCAAAGTCTTTCTCAAAGGGGCTGAAATCGGTGAAACCCCGCTCAAGTTGTTGGTGACCGAAGAGATGAACTTGGTCCTGCAGCGGGATGGTTATGTGCGCCAGGCGGTATGGGTTACCAAGGACTCCAAAACCAACCTCATCGTGGATTTGATCCAATCGCCGCCGAATGACTGCTGTCCCTGCGATGCGATGGCCGAACCCGAGGGGGATGTGGCCCTAGCCGCCGGTCCACCTCCCCAGAAGGGATCAGGTAAGCGATCCACCAAAAAAATTCAGCAAACATCGGCCACCCTGCAAAAAGACGAGGGGTCTGGTAAACCTGCTCCAGTCGTTCAGCCAGCTGTACAGGAACCCGAGCCCCCTCCCCCTGAGCCAGTTGTGACACCGGCACCGAGCAAAACCTACTCCACGATGCGTGAACTGAAGACCGCCCTGCGGACCGGTACCATCGACAAAACGATCTATCGACAGGTCCAAGCGGAGATTCGCCGCAAGCGTCAACTAGAGCTCGATGCCGTCAAGAAGGCCTACCGCGCAGAGAAGATCACCAAGGATCAATACAAACAAAAAGTCCGGGAGATAAAGCTGAAGTACGAGGGGTGATCGAAATCGTCGAGGCTTAGTCTTAAAAGTCCAAATCTATCCTTTCAATTGTTCAAAAAAGAGTGGTATGGAGGGTGCGACCAGCGCTGATGGAGGGCGCTCGTGTAGTAGCGAGGACTTGTGAGATGAGCAACCGTATCGGAATTCGACTTGAAGACAAAAACATTTGGGAACGTCGCGTGGCTCTGATCCCGTCGGACGTAGCTGAGCTCACCAAGGCGGGAGCCGCCATCTGCGTCGAGCGGTTCGACCGACGCGCCTATCCGGACGCGACCTATGCTGAGGCCGGCGCAAAACTGGTCGATGATGTGCTCGATTGTGACATCGTGCTCGGGATCAAGGAGATGCCCAAGGACTATTTTCGCCCGGGTGGCTGCTATATGTTTTTCTCGCACACGATCAAGGGGCAATCCTACAACATGAAGATGCTGGCCAACCTGGTCGAGCGCAAGTGTTCTCTGTTCGACTACGAGACTGTCGTGGACGACCACAATCGGCGATTGATCTTCTTTGGTCGCTACGCAGGGCTGGCCGGCATGATCGATACCTTCTGGACCTTGGGACAGCGGCTCCAGGCGCTGGGGTATCAGACCCCGTTTCTCGAGGCCAAACCGGCTCACCAGTACGATGACCTCGACGCGGCCAAGGCGGCGTTTACCCTAATCGGCCGTCAGATCGCACAAGAGGGATTGCCCAAGGCGCTCGCGCCGATGGTCTTCGGTTTTGCCGGCTATGGCAACGTGTCCAAGGGAGCCCAGGAGATCCTGGAGTGTTGTCCCTTTGTCGAGGTTGCCCCGGATGAGTTGAAGGGGTTTACCGCCCGAAATGGCGAGCTCACCAACAAGCTGGTCAAAGTCGAGTACAAGGAGGAGCATCTCGTCGAGCCCATCGATGCTTCGAAGGGATTCGAGCTGCAGGAGTACTACGATCACCCGGAGCGCTATCGCTCCATCTTCGAACCCCACTTGGACCAGCTGTCCGTGCTGATCAACGGCATCTATTGGACCGAGGACTATCCCAAACTGGCTGACGAAAAGCAGTTGAAAACCCTCTTTGCCGGTGCTGCCCCGCGGTTGGTCACAGTGGGGGATATCACCTGTGATGTAGACGGCTCGCTGGCCTGCACGGTTCGCGATACCGAACCGGGTGATCCGGTGTATGTCTACAACCCCCAGACCCGAGAAGGGATCTCCGGTTTCGAAGGCCCCGGTTTGGCGGTGATGGCTGTGGGCAACCTGCCCTGTGAGCTGCCTCGAGAAGCGTCCGAGACCTTCAGCCGCGCCCTGACCCCCTTTGTTCCGGCAATGGCCCGCGCCGATTTGTCTGCACCGTTCGACGCGGTCGAGCTGCCCGATCCGATTCGGCGCTCCACGATTTTATGGCATGGCGAGTTTACTCCGCCCTATGAATACATGCGCGAATTTTTGAAGTAGCGCGTTGCACGGCATTTTTAGCCAAGGAGAAAAGCGATGAAACGTATCCTCGTTCTCGGAGCCGGCCTCGTTTCCAGGCCATTGGTTCACTATCTCACCGACCGGGAAGACATCGAGCTCACTGTTGCCTCGCGCACGGTTTCCAAGGCCGAGGCGCTCGTCGACGGGCGGCAGCGGGGCAAGGCGGTGGCGCTCAACGTTCGGGACGAAGCGGCACTCGAAGCGCAGATCGAGAAGTGCGATCTAGCGGTTTCACTACTCCCGGCAACCGAGCACGTCAAAGTGGCCAAGCTGTGCCTCAAGCACGGGAAGCACATGGCGACCACCTCCTACTTCAGCGCCGAGATGCTGGCGATGGACGCTGAGGTCAAGGCCAAGGGGCTGACCTTTATCAATGAATGCGGTGTCGATCCGGGCACGGATCACATGTCCGCGATGCGCGTGATTCACGCGGCCCAGGCCAAGGGCGGGAAAGTGGTCTCCTTCCGCTCCTACTGCGGTGGGCTCCCGGCCCCTGAGGCCAATACCAACCCCATCGGCTACAAATTTTCCTGGGCCCCGCGCGGCGTGCTCGTCGCGGCCACCAACACCGCCAAGTACCTCAAGGACGGCAAGGTGGTCGATTGCCCCGGCTCCGAGCTGTTTGCCGATCCGGAGAAAGTGGTCGTCAAGGGTACCGGTGAGTTCGAGGGCTATCCCAACCGGGATTCCCTGCCCTACATGGAAATGTACGGTCTCAAGGATCTCAAGACCATGTTCCGCGGCACCCTGCGCCACACCAAACATTGCGAGACCTGGTACAAGTGGGTCAAGCTCGGTTTGTTCGATCAGGCCCCGCGCACCGATCTGCAGGGGCTGACCTTTGCCAAGTGGATGCAAAAAATGGGCGACGGCAACGCCGATCCCAAGCAGGCCGTGGCCAACAAGATGGGCGTGGCCTTGGATCACCCGGCGATCGTCAAACTGGACTGGCTGGGCCTGTTCGCCGACGCGCCGATCACCCTCGAAGAGGGCGGCAACGTGGATATCATGGCCGACCAGATGCTCAAGAAATGCCCCTTTGAGCCCAACGAGCGCGACATGATCGTGATGCAGCACGAGTTCGTCATCGAGTATCCGGATCACACCGAGCAGGCTTACTCATCACTGGTCGACTACGGCATCCCCGGTGGGGACAGCTCGATGGCCCGCACCGTGTCCCTGCCGGTGGCGATCGCTGTGGCGATGATCGTCGATGGCACCATCACCACCCGTGGCGTGATCGCCCCCACCGAGCCGAGCACCTACAATCCCATTCTCGACGAGCTCGAGAAGATGGGCATTGCGTTCGACGAGCGATCAGAACGTCTCTAAAACGCCAAACCGTTAAAAGTCCAAGTCTATCCCGATCGGGTGTTTCCATTTTCACGGTAAGTGATATGGAGAAGTCTGGACAAAGGAGCGCGAGATGAACCATTTAAAAGAAATCGATCCCGAAATCGCCGAACTGATCAGCCAGGAGACCACCCGGCAACGGGACAAAATCCGCCTGATTCCCTCAGAGAATTACGTCACGAACGCCGTGCTGGAAGCCACCGGCAGCGTGCTGACCAACAAGTACTCCGAAGGATACGCCAAGAAGCGGTATTACGAAGGACAACAGCTCATCGACCAGATCGAGCTGCTGGCCATCCGCCGGGCCAAGGCGCTGTTCGGCTCCGAAGGGGCCAACGTACAACCCTACTCCGGGTCCCCGGCCAACCTGGCGGTCTATTTCGCGTTTTGTCGGCCCGGGGATCCGATCATGGGTCTCGCCCTGGACCATGGGGGCCATCTGACCCACGGCTGGGGGGTCAGCATCACCGGCGATTTCTTCACCCCGATTCGCTACGAGCTCCATCCGGAGACACATTTGATCGACTACGACATGGTGCGCGATCTGGCCCGCAAGCACAAACCCAAGGTGATCGTGGCCGGGGCCACCGCCTACCCGCGAATTATCGACTTCGAGGCGTTTGCCTCGGTGGCGGCCGAAGTGGGCGCCGTTTTCTGTGTCGACATGGCCCACATCGCCGGGCTCGTCGCCGGTGGCGCCCATCCCTCGCCGGTGCCCCGTGCGGATGTGGTGACCACCACCACCCACAAATCCCTTCGTGGGCCCCGCGGGGGCATGATTTTGATGAAGAAGAAACACCGCAAGGCGATCAAGAAGGCGGTCTTTCCCGGGCTGCAGGGGGGCCCCCACAATCACACCACCGCGGCGATCGCCGTGGCGCTCAAAGAGGCAGCGACCGACGAGTTCAAGGCCTACGCCCACAAAATCGTCGAGAATGCCAAACACCTGGCCGCCAGTTTGAACGAAAAAGGATTCAATCTGGTTTCCGGAGGGACGGATAACCACCTGGTACTGGTCGACGTGACCAAACTGGGAACCACGGGCAAACCGTTTGCCCAAGCGCTGGACAAGGCCGGAATCGTCTGCAACTACAATACCGTGCCGTTTGATCCCCGCCCACCGATGGACCCCAGCGGGGTGCGGTTGGGCACACCGGCGGTGACTTCCCGTGGGTTCGGCAAACCGGAAATAGAGCAGTTGGCCGGGTGGATGGCCCAGGTGGCGACCCACATCGACGATGAGGCCAAGCTGGCCCGAGTCGCCGAAGAGGTCAAGGAGCTCTGCGCCGGATTTCCCGCCCCCGGCATGCCGGTGGAGTGAGACCGCCGACCCTTTGAGTCGCCCGGGGGACAAGACCGCCGACCCTTTGGGTCGCCTGGGGGAATAAAAAAACCGACCCGTCTTGTCAGCCGGGCCGGCTAGTCGTAAAATTCCCGATACAATAACCCAAATCAAAAATGTGACAGCCAGTGTAGGAGACCAAAATGAATCGGAAAATTGTTCTTTGCGTGATGCTGGCCTGCGGTCTTGCAGCCGTGGGTTGTGGTGGTAAAAAGGCTGAGGTTTCAGATTCCACATCAATCAACCCGGACGCGGGTCCGGACGGGGGTGACGGGATGGAGCCCGAAGCCAACACCGGCCCGACCAAGTACCCCACCCCGCCGACCCAGAGTCCTGGGGAGCGCAAACCGTACAAATTCAGGATTTGGATCAAAAAGGCATACGTGCTGCCCCTCAGTGAAGATGGTCACTGCTGGGACAAATGCACCAGTGAGACCAAAAAATCACTGGCCCAGTCGCTGGTCAACCTGGCGACGATCGACAAGCCCGGGGATCGGTTCACCATGGCCGCTAAAGCTATTTCCGGGGCAATCGGCGCCATCGACGGCACCGCTTCCTTGCCGGATGTCTACGTGCATGTGGATTGCGGGTTTGATCAGAAATTCGCCACCGCCAAGACCTCGGCCGAGGATCGCCTCGGCGCCCAGTGGCTCGGGGCCAATGAGACCCTGAGACTGGATCTCAAGGACTTCTGCGCGATCAGCGTGTGGGATGCCGACGAGGATGGGGTGGACGAAATGATCGGCGCGACAACCGTTCAATTGGTCAAGCAGGCCGACAAGAACGGCAAGGCGTTGCTCTTCGGCTCTGATGTCAATTTTGGTCAGGTGTTCCTGGCCGAGCTGCAGGTCGAAGCGCTGGAGCAGATCCCGGATCAATCCGGTGGCGGTGGCGGCAGCGGTGGTGGCGGTAGCGGCGGCGGCAGTGGTGGCGGCGGTGGCGGCAGTGGTGGCGGCGGTGGCGGCGGGCAGTCCGATCCCACACCCACCCCCGGCGCAGCTTGGTATTCGATCGAAATTGTAAAGGCGAACCTCAAGGCCAAAAAAGAGGACGGCCAGCCCTGGGACACCAAAGTGCCCTTCATCGGCAAAGGGGACGGCAACATGCCGGATCCCTTTGTTCAGGCCTTTCAGAACGGATATCAGAGCGAAAATCCGTTCATGACCACCGGTGTGGCCAAGGACAAGAACTACTACGAGTGGCGCTCCAAAGGAAAAGCGGCGCTCAAGCCCAACGACAAAATTCACTTCATGGTGTGGGACAAAGACATGGCTGACAACGACCTGATGGGCACCTGCATCACCGAGCCGATGAGCCGGGTGCAGCTGGGTCGCGACATCGTCTTTAGGGGTTGCTCACAGGTCGACTTCCTCGTCGTTCGCATCCACCGCCACTAGCGTCCGCTCAGTCGCGCCAGGTGCGCGCCCAGGCGGCAAACACCTCTCGATCTGAGTCCGACCAAACCCGCACCGCGGCGATGGCGTCGAACCCATTTTGGGGTTGAGTCCCCAACAAGCTGAGAATCAATTGCCCCGCGTGCCAGGAAGCGGTGTTTTCTCCCTGCTCAATCAGCCATTGACCGAAAAACTCAGGGGTCCAGGGGTCAAGTCCAACAGCCTCTGCCAAGCAGGGAAAACGGCGCGCCAACGAGGCCACACGCGTGTCCAAGGGAAGGTTAGGGTTCTCATAATCTCTGATCAACGACTGACGCATGCTCACCATCCTCGAGCCGTTGAGATCCGACTCATCGCCATCATCAATGCCATATCGCCGTCTCTCCGGGCAAGTCAGAAGTGGCGGGTTCAATAGCAACGGAACGAAAGGGTGATCTTTTAGCCCTGAAATGCGTATAACCTAGAGATCTTAGTCGATGAGGAGGTGCGATGAAACGCGCAGTGTTGATCACCGGATGGTTGTTCTGTCTGAGCCAGTTGACCCTCAGTTGTGGGATCAAGCCCCCCAAAACCGCCTCACCCCATCCCGAAACACCCGGGCAGCCTCCCACTTCGGCCCCTGACAAAGTCGCAGGGGACAAATCCGACGACGGCTTACAGATGGTGTTGCGGGAAGTGACCCCCTCGGCCCAGTCCATCGAAGCGATACGGGTCGTTCGCGGTAAACCGTTGACCACCGAGGAGACGGATCGATTGTTCGACGGTCTGGCACCACTGTCCCAATCGAGCCAGGACCATCAACCGTTCGCAGTGCGCGAATCAACACCCGCGCCACCGAGAACCGGCAAGACCATCCCCCTGCCCTTTCCACTCGAATCGACAACTGTGGCACCGCCGGATCCTGCCGGCAAGCTCGAGGTGATGCGCTACGCCCCCCAAGGAGCGGTTCCACTGGCCCCCCACATGAGCATTGCGTTTTCCGCACCGATGGTCCCTGTGACCTCCCACCGGGCGACAGGTTTCCTGCCGGTAGAGCTCACCCCCCGGCCCACCGGAAAATGGCGTTGGTTGGGCACGCGCACCCTGATCTTTGATCCGGAAGAGCGTTTCCCGATGGCCACGGACTACCGGGTAACAATCCCGCGGACGGTGCGTTCTGCCGGCGGCCAGGTGCTGGGCAAGGCCGTCTCTTTTAGTTTCTCCACGCCACCGTTGGGATTGGTCGATAAACACCCGGTCAAGAGCCCTCAGGAGCTGACGCCGTTAATCGTTTTGGGGTTCAATCAGCGAATTGATACCCGGACATTGATCCCCTTTGTCGAGCTGCGCTCTGCTGGGACGAGCCATTCGATGCGGCGAGCTTCCCCAGGAGAGATCAGTGCTGATCGGCGTGCCGCGGCCATGGTCGAGAACACCCCGCCCGGGCGTTCCCTGGCGCTCTTCCCGATCGAACCATTGCCCCGGGGGAAGACATTCACCGTCACTGTTAAAAAAGGTGCCCCCTCGGCAGAAGGGCCGCTCGTCACCCCGGACGATCAATCCTTCACCTTTGAGACCTACGCCCCACTGAAAGTCGTCAAGTCCCGTTGTGGGTGGCAAAAGCAATGCCGGCCCACCGATCCGTTTCGCATCTCGTTCAACAACCCCCTCGACACGGACGCCTTTGATCCCGCTGAAATAACTGTCACCCCGCCGATCAAGGGCCTCCAGATTCGCCTCCACGACCGGGCCCTTCACCTGGAGGGCCCGTGGCAGGCCCGAACCCGGCATGTGGTGACGGTACCCGCAACGTTGCGCGACCGGTTCGGCCAGACACTGGGCGTGCCCCAGCGGATTGAGCTCGATGTCGGTCCGGCTGAACAGTCGTTGAAAGGTCCAGACCGGGATTTGGTCATCCTCAATCCGAAGCGCTCCACCCAGTTCCCGGTCACCACCGTTAATCACCGATCCCTCCGGGTGCGCGTTCATCGAGTTGTACCGGATCACTGGTCCCGGTGGAAGCGCTGGCAACACGGTATTCGCCGTCACGCCAAATCCCTCCCGCCCCTACCGGGGGAGCGTCTGGTCGATGAAACGATCACCCTCGAGGCCAAACCGGACGTTCCGCTCGAGACCATGGTCGAGCTGGATCGGTTCCTGGAGCGCGGGTTCGGCCATTTTCTGGTGTGGGTCACCCCCCACGGCGAGAAGGAAAAAAGGCTGCACCAACGGGATGTGCTGGTCTGGGTACAGGTCACCGAGCTCGGCCTGCACGGGTATGTGGACAAGGAGGAGATGCTCATCTGGGCGAATCGGTTGACCGACGGTCGGTCTCTCTCCCAGGTGAAGGTACGATTCGGTCCAGGCACCGGGGGCCATCGGCTCACCGACGATGTGGGACTCGCTCGGGTGCCCTTGCCCAACAAAGCCGCTGCGGCGGTCATCGCCGTGGCACAACTCGGTGAGGACACGGCCTTTCTGCCCTCGGTCACCTTTTGGGGCCGTGACACTCCCGAGGGTTGGCGCCGCGTCAAAGCGCAAGACAAGGCCCGCTGGTACACCTTTGATGACCGCGGGCTCTACCGCCCGGGGGAAACGGTGCGCCTCAAGGGGTGGCTGCGCCGGCTCGAGGGGGGAAAAACCGGGGACATCCGCGGTTTTGCCAAACGGCCGGCCAAGGTCCGCTGGACCCTGTTCGATCCCAGAGGGAATGAACTCAAAAAGGGGATGGCTCGCCTGAGCGCGCTGAGCGGATTCGATCTGGCATTGACGTTGCCTCCGACCGTCAACCTGGGGAGCGCCAGGGTGGAGCTGCAACCGATCGGCGGGCCTCGCCTCGCTGCGGACAAGCACGTGCACCCTGTCGAAATTGAAGAGTTCAGGCGGCCGGAATTCGAAGTGACCACCGCCGTACCTCCAGGGCCCTACCTGGTGGGCCAGGAGGCGACCGTCGAACTGAAAGCAGCGTACTTTTCCGGTGGGGGCCTGCCCCGGGCGGATGTCCATTGGCGGGTCTTTTCTTCTCCCACGCACTACGTACCACCCAATCGGTCCGGGTTTGTTTTCGGTACCGGCGGGCGTCCGCACTGGGAGTTCACCCCGTTCAACGTCCGTCAAAACAGACAGCTTTTAGAGGGGAAAACCGACGCCCAGGGGATACACCGCCTGGGCATCGATTTTCGATCGATCAATTCGCCGTCGCCCACTTTGGTCGATGTGGAGGTTTCAGTGGTCGATGTGAACCGGCAATCCTGGGCCTCGCAGGAGAAACTGCTCGTCCACCCTTCATCCCTCTACGTGGGGCTCAACCCGCGGGATCGCTTCGTCGGCCTGAACGAGCCCCTCGAGGTGGACGTCATTGTCGTCGACATTGACGGACAGGCTCGGTCCGACGTCGATGCCACCATTACCCTGGCCCGGGTGGGCTGGGAGACCCGGGACGGGGAAACCCAGGAGACAACGCGAGACCCTCAGCAATGCACCGTACGCTCGGCAGCAACCCCCTCGAGCTGTTCATTCCGTTCGGGCATCGGTGGTCCTCACCGCATCACGGCAGAGGTTCGCGATGCAGAGGGTCGGCTGAATCGAACCACTAACATGGTTTGGGTCGCCGGAGCCAAGACGCCGTCCCACCGTCTGGCCCAGGGGGAGCAGGTCTCCCTGGTTCCCCAAAAGAAACAATACGCCCCCGGGGAGACGGCGTCGATTCTGGTTCAAACGCCGTTCCACCCGGCCGAGGGACTGATGACGGTCCAGCGATCCGGCGTGATCCACACGGAGCGATTCTCCATGACAGAGGCAACCCGGGTGCTCACCCTGCCGATCACCCAGGCCCACCTGCCCAATCTCACGATCCGAGTCGACCTCGTCCGTTCCGCAGCAGCAGGGGACAAGGAATCCACCACGACGCCGTCCTTTGCCTCTGGCGGGGTGACCCTACAAGTTTCGCGTGCCAGTCGAACCCTGTTGGTGAACGCAGCTCCTGATGAAACGACAATCGAGCCTGGTGGCCGAACCCAACTGCAGATTCGAGTCAAAGACGCGGACAACACCCCGGTGAAGGGCGCCGAGCTGGCCGTTGTGGTTGCTGATGAATCGGTCCTGTCGATGACGAATTATCGGGTTCCCGATCCGGTTGAGTCATTTTACCGTCAGCGGGACATCGGGGTGCAGACCCTTCTCGGCTGGGAGCAGGTGCTCCGCAGACGGACCGACCGAGTCGCGCCGAGTCCGACGCCACTCCGCCCCCCAATTGCGGCAAATCAGCTAGAACACCAGTTGGTCTCCGCTCCG
>JANQET010000036.1 GCA_028278265.1 Myxococcota bacterium | reverse complement strand
AGTCAGTCGAGCGTCGTTCATATGCACGGAACCGGCTCGGGCACATCGTCGGGCCTGACCTCTTTTCCGCCGGAAGGGACCTTTACCTCTCCCAGCGTGCTGCCGAGCATTTACCCCGGGATGGAGTCCTCGGTTTCCCATATGCAGTCGAGCAGCCATATGCAATCGAGCAGTGGGATGCAACAAGGCACTCCGGGCTCGGTCTCGGCCTCCATGTCCGGCTCCCATCCCAGCGGTATTCCGGCTCACGGACAACCCGGATCGATGCCCAGCATCAACGGTCCGGCGCAAATTCCCGGTGTTCACGAGGTCTCGGGACAGGCCCGAATGCCGGCGTTCGACACCCATTCCCGATCCAAGGGATTCAAACCGATCCTGCTCGCCATTGCCGCCGTGGTGATCGTTGCCGGGGTGGTGGGCGTGCTGTACACCCTGATGCAGGAGGAATCCCTCACCGAGGAGAAGTACAATCTGGTGACCGTGTCCACTCCGCCCAATGCCAACGTCCGCATCGACGGCAAGCACGTGGGCACGACCGCGGTGTCCGGGTTGCGGGTGTTCGTCGAGCCGGGAAAGATGCACACGGTGGAGGTGACCAAGGACGGCTACGAACCGTACGAAGCGACGATTCGCAGCAAAGACAATGAGTCCCATCGCATCGATGCGGTGCTGGTGCGTTCGACCGCGGTGGCGTCGGCGGCCGGGGTGACCGGCGGCAGTGGAGGTGAGGTCGCGGATCGGCGGTCGGATGAGACTCCTCCGGTTGAGCGCAACAACGAGTCAGAGGAAGACAATTCGGACGTGGAAGAGGTACAATCGCAGACCACTTCCCGGAGATCGTCTTACCGACCGAACTTCAAGCGTCGGCGACGTGGGATGGGAGGTGCCGGTAGGAGCCAGAGCCCTGTAGCAGCCGTTCCCGACGAGCCCCTCCAACCCGTCGGAGAAACACCGCGGGAGGAACCGGTCGAAACACCGCCAAAGCCGGACGACCCACCCCCGCGAGTCTCTGAGCCCAAACAAAAACCAAATCCCAAACCCGAGCCGGTCGATCGACCGGCCGAAAAACCGACAACCCCGGCGGCTGATCCCCCGGCAGAGCGTCCGAGCTCCCAACCCAAGCTCAAGCCCCAGCAGCAGTGGTACAGCGTGACTGGAAAGTGGAGTGGCGCGCAGGTGGTCAACAAAGGGTGTCGAAAATGCCATGGCATCGATTACAACTCAAAAACCGAGACACAATGGGAGTTCTTCTTCAGGCGGAAGCGACATCGGAAATTCGGCAAATTGGAAAACTATTTCTCCAAGGACGAGCTTCGACGTGCACTTCGATATATACTTAGCAAAAGTGACACAGATAAGAAATCTGGAATCGCAGGAGTCAGGTAGCCCTGGCGAGTATCCTGGCTAATATCTAGTTTTTTGATTTTCACAATTTGGATTCGGAGGGAGGGTAAGATGACCCAGCTGCGTACCCCGGGCTTGACATCAATCGCCATCGTCTTTTTCTGTGCGATCTGTTTCGGATTGCCGATGATCTCGGTAGCCGATCCACCTGCGGAAGGCCCACCCGGCCCGACCGCCGCCACACCGGCTCCTCCACCGGCCCAGGGGGTGAGCACGGACGAACTCGATGAGCGGGTCACCGATCTGGAAGACAGCATTCAGATGCTCGAAGACGACATGGAGCAGATTCTGGGCACCCAGGACCAGCTGAAGAACACCGCCACGCAGAACAAACTCAACTGGCAAGGCGAATATCGCGTAACGATGAATATGCCCTATCTGCGTGACGACACGAATGATTTCTATGTGACTCACGCAGAGCTCGTGCTCGATAGCAACGGCATGCCGATCATCGTGGACGGCCAGCCGTTGGTAAGCAAAGTCGGCGTGCGGCGACGACGGGGCATCGACGAGTGGCAGGAGCCCAGCTGGGTGCATCGGCTCAGGCTCACGATGCAGTTCGACATGACGGACAAACTGCGTTTCTACGGACGCCTCGCCGTGTACAAGTATTTCAACGAGGTGCGCAACGAGGGCTCTCCCCTCGATATGTACTCCAACTCGTATCCCAGCAATTCGATTATGGGGCTGGAGCGGGCCTACTTCGACTGGTTCGTGGCCAAGTGGCTGGTGCTCACCATGGGGCGCATCTCCTCTCCGGACGGCCCTCCGGCCGAGCTCAAGGAGAACACCGAGCGCCGGGCCGGTTGGGGCCTGCAGATGATTGAGGCCGAGATCGAGGCGGCGATGCTCACCTTCCATTTCAGCAAGCTGCTGGAGGGCACGCTGCTCAAGCTGTTCTACGCCCCGTTCGGCACCCATTCTCCGTTTTCCCTCAGTGAACAGAGCACCCTCTTCGCCAAGACCGACATCAAGTTGATGCACAGTTTCGGGGGGTTGTTGGAGACCAAAATCGCTCCGGCCGGTGACAACCTGATTCAAATCGGTTTCGTGTCAGTGCCCCAATTTCGGCCGCGCAATTTGGCGGTCACGGTCCGCGGGGTCGACGAGCCGGTATGGCCGGACGAACCCTCGGGGAATAACCTGGGAAGTTATAGCAATATCAACGGGTTGATTGCCTTCAAGGATATCGGCGGTTCCGGTTTGGACATCTTCGGTTCCTACCTGATCACTTTCTTGAAATCGACTGAAGATCGGATGGTTTACAAGGTCCCCGTGAAGGATCTGCCCATCTTACACCCGGTTACCGGTCAAGAGATTCAGAAGTTCACCGGCACGGCCGACTACGAAATCGGCTTGGCGTCTTACGAACAGGGGCCGGACAAGCTGCGCTTCGGCCATATGGCCTTTGGTGGTTTTCGGCTCACCTTTCCCTGGACCGACTATTGGACCCGTCTGGGGGGCGAGTTCAACTATGCCACCCGCTACCACATTTCCTGGTCGGCGCCGACCGACCTGCTCGCCCGAAAGTTGGCCACCAAGGGCTGGGCGGCCGAGGGCTACCTCATTCAGCAGCTCGTGCCGGAACATCTGTTTATCCGTGTGGGATATCTTCAGGTAATGAGACAGTACAGTGGCCTCTACATCGGCCCCACCGCTCGTGCGGATCAGGAGATCCGCAACATCTACGCACTCGTCAACGTCGCCTGGTAGCCTGGTAATTGGTGTCGATTTCGGCAGCAGACGTCGGACGCACTTAAGAATCTCGAAAAGATGACGTCAGGTATAGACAATACTACCAACACTAGTTGAGTTGTCTTATAATGCGGTTTTTACGAGTGATTGTTCCATTGGGTTCGTTATAGAAGGAGGGAGCGGTGTCTACGACCACCAAATCCACAAGAGGCGTGACAGACCCCGGCGCGCCGCGACTCAGCGAAAATTCCACCGGCGTTGAAACGTCGTTGGCAGCAGCCATTCAAGCGGTCAAAGGATCACCGGGGAGTGAAGACGCCTGGACACACTTAGAAGAAATTGCGGATCGATTGCAGTGTTACGACGAGGTGGCCAGTGTCTACCGCGAAATACTGGACGCGACCCTACCCAAGGACCTGCGAGGCACCCTGGCCCAGCAAGCGGTGCGGTTTCACGAGGCGTGGTTTGGTGACGACACCGAGATGATGAGTGGCGTCCTGTTGAAAATCGTCAAGCTCGACCCTGACGATCAATGGGCACTGGAGCGACTCACGGCTCTCTACACGGTCGTTGAACAGTGGGATCCGCTATTGGCGGTGTACGATCAACTCCTCGAGGTGGCCCATGAGCCCAAGCGGCGCACCAAGCTGCTCGATGACGCCGCCCATATCGCCAAGGATTTTGCCCGACTGCCCGAACGGGCGGTCTTCTATTATCAGCAGCTGTTGGCTCTCGATCGGCAAAACAAGAATCTGGCAGCCCAAATCGAGAGATTGCTCGAGCAGC
The DNA here is from genome assembly GCA_028278265.1 of Myxococcota bacterium. Lineage (GTDB taxonomy): Bacteria > Myxococcota_A > Polyangia > JAAYKL01 > JAAYKL01 > JANQET01. The sequence continues at coordinate 51,611 of JANQET010000036.1, read as the reverse complement.
AGGGTCGTTGGTCCGACTTGATCGAGCATTGGCACAATCAGTGCGCTGCGGCCGAAGCGGAGGAAGCGCAAAAACTCCGCCGGCAGATCATCGCTTGTTGCCTCGACCAGCTCGATGATCAGGCCAAGGCGCTCGACGAACTGGTCACCTTTGTCGAACAGTTCCCCGGGGATCTCGACGCCTGTGTGCAGCTCGAGCGCGTGCTGACCCACGAGAGTGTGACCGATGATGTGCGCGGGATTGCGCTGGCCCACCTGTTGACCAACTACGATATGGCCAACAACCCCCAAAAAGCGGTGGATGCGATCGAGAAGGCCCTGGCCTTTGCCGATCGGGAACAACAGGTCCCCCTCCACCGGGAAGCCGGTTTGCGGTTGATGCGTCTGGACCAAGGAGAGCAGGCGATGGCGCACTTCGGCGCGGTGCTGTTGCTCACCCCGACCGATTTGGACGCCAGAAATCAACTGCGGCAAATAGCCACCCGCTCCAACCTGAGTCACCTGTTGGCCCAGGCCCTGGTCGCAGCGGCCGAGGTCTCCCCCGAAGGTCCGGAAAAGGTCGCTTTGCTGATCGAGTCGGCCAACCTCTACCGGGACAAACTGCAGGAAGTGGACACGGCCATTGAGCTGTACGCCCAAGTGTTGGCCAGTCCAGAGGCAGAGTCGGCAATCGCCCTCTCCGCGGCCCACAGCCTGGTGGAGTTATTGAGCGCCGCCGGGCGTTCCGAGCAGCAGCTGGAAGCCCTCGAGCGGTTGGCCCGGCTCGAGCGAGCCGAACCGGTGCGCCGGGCTGTGCTGGGCAAGACCGCTCGGTTGGCCGAGGAGCTCGGCGACATCAACCGGGCGTTGACCGCCTGGGGCACGCGACTGGATGCTGACGGCAACGACCTCGAAGCATTGAGTGCGGTGATCGAGTTGTTGGAGAAGAACAACCGCTTTGCCGAACTCGTCGAAGCGCTGGGCAAACGGGCAGCCTCGGCCGTGCTCCCGGCCCAGCGCCGAGCCGACCTGGTGCGCATTGCCGAGGTTTTTGCCGCTGAGCTCGAACAACCCGGCCGGGCGAGCGAAACTTGGATGACCATCATCGAGGAGTTCGGTTTTGCCGCGGATGCGATTGACAACCTCGATCGGTTGATGGCCGCTGAGCAGCAATGGCCGGCGCTGGCCGAGCTGCTCGAACGGGCGACCCAAACCGATCAGCAGCGGACGACCCAGTTGTTCTGCCGCATCGGTGAGATTTGCAAGAACCAGCTCGATGAACCCAATCGAGCAGTGCAGTATTATACCAAGGCGCTGTCCATCGACGCCGGCTGCAATCCGGCGCGACACGGATTGTTGCCCCTGCTGGACGTGGAGTCGTACGGCAAGGCCCCGATCGAAGCGCTGATCAACGCGGCCCGAGCGACCGATGATTGGCAGTCGATGCTCGGCCTGCTCGAACCGCGGCTGGTTGCTGCGGAGTCCGATATTGCCCGGGCGGGAATACTGACTGAAGCGGCGCGAATTCACGAGCAACGGGCCGAAGATCCGGCCTCTGCGCTGCAGGCGATCGTCAGCGCGTTTCCCCTCGATCCGACCAACCGGTTTCTCGAGAGCGAGCTGGTGCGGCTGGCCAAATTGACCCACCAGTGGGACCATATCGCCAACGCGTACATTCAGGCGGCTGCGGCGGTGACCCAGGCACCCAAACAGGCGGCCCATTTTCAGTTTAGCGCCGGGCGGATCCTCGAATACAATCTCGACGAACCGGAGCGCGCGCTCCAATCCTATTGGCAAGCCCACGAATTGGACGGCCGACGGGAGGATGCCCTGGTGGCTGTGGTGCGGGTCGCCTCGTTGTTCGGCCAGTGGTCCGAAGCGGCCAAGGCCGGGTTGAGGTTCATCCGCAGCAGCGGTCGGTTGGAGTCCCAGGTGGTGACCCTGTTGGAGTCAGCGGCCAGTGAGACCGATGCCTGGGACGCGTTGACCGAGGCACTGGAGGAGGCGATCAGCGGAGACGAGCGCCTACCGGACGAGTTGGCCGGTGAGCTCGAGTTGATGATCGCCCGTTGGCATCGGGAGAAACGCGAGGACCATGACGCGGCTCGGACAGCGGCGATGAGAGCCGTCGCTCGGCGGCCGAAGCATCTCCCCGCGTTGGAGCTGTTGGCCCAGCTCCAACGACAGAATCCCGACGAGGGGCTGGTCGAGACGTTGCTCAGTCTATCCCAGCTGATCGAGCGGGATCTGGATGTGCTGGTCGAGGCGGCCAAGGTCGCCTTGGAAACAGAGCTGGCCTATGAGCAGAAGCGGCAGATCCTCGGCACGTTGTATTACGAGGGGTGTCGACTCTGGGGTGGTTCCGAAGAGGTCAACGGGACCCATCAGCCGCCGACCACCGTGGCCTGGGCCATCGAAGAGTTGTCCCAACTCGATTTGAACGCCGATCAGCCCGAGCAGGCGGCCCAGCTGCTGCTCGATGCGGCCCGGTTGCCCTTCAATGCCGAGGCCCGACGAGAGATGCTCACTCGCGCGGCGGAGATTCTGGAGAATCTGGGCCGGCGGAAGCGGGCCATTCGCATCTATCGCGAGGTGCTCGAGGAGTATCCCGACGATTTGGAGTGCGTTCAACAATTGGCCCAGATTTACGAGCAAGAAAATCGGGTTCCCGAGCTATTGATGACCCGCCGGAAAGAGCTCGAGTTGACCGAGCCCATGGAAGAACGCCTGCAATTGCGGCTGATGATTTCCCAGCTGGTCTGTCAGGTCGAGGGCAACGACGACGCGGTACAATCCCTGCGGGCCAATTTGGAAGACGAGCCGGGCCATCCCGACTCGCTGGAGCGAATTTACGAGGTGTTGAGCGGTCGAAAACGGTTTACCGAGATCGTGGATCTGTTCGAAAACCAGGCGCAACAACTGCAAGCAGGAGGTGAGTTGGAGGCCGCCGCCGGAATGTGGACCCGCGTGGCCGGAATTGCCGAGTCGGAGCTCGGGGATGCGAGACGGGCCAAGGCCGACTACGAACGCTCCATCGCGTTGGTCCCGGATGCTCAGGTGCTCGATGCGCTGGCCCGGCTGAACCTGGCTCAGGACGAGCCCGCCGAAGCTGCGGAGTGGTTGACCCAGCGATTGGAATTGGCCGAGCCCCAGGATCGGGTACCGGTACTGCTCAAGCTGGCCCGGGCCCAGCGCAAGGCCGGCCAGCAGGAGGCCTCGACCGAAACGCTGGAGACCGCCTTTGCCGAGGCACCGCGCAGCGCCGAGGTGCGCAAACTGATCCTCACCCGCTATCGGGATCTCGAGGATTGGGAAGCTTTGGCCAAGGCGCTGGTGATCGCCGCGGAACACATTGTCGACGAGTCTGCGCTACTGAGCTATGCCAAGGAGGTCGCCGATCTCTACACCACCAAACTCGGCACGCCGCAGCACGCGGTCTCCCTGCTCGAGCGGGTCGTGCCCCTGGCCGAGGACGACCGGGAGCTGAGGCGCGTGCTGGTCGAAGGGCTGCTGGCGGCCGAACGGTTCGAGGCGGCGCGGGAGCACGCCCTGGCGCTGCTCGAGGCATATGGTCGACGTCGATCGCCGGAGCGGGCGATGGCCCATCTGCTGGTCGCCCGCGTCGCCCGAGCGTTGGGCAATGTGGAAGAAGCGCTGGACCAACTCGATCAGGCCTACAAGATGGACAGCCGCAATGCGGTGATCGGGCGGATGTTTGCAGAACTGGCGAGGGAAGCAGGTCAGCTGGACCGAGCGGAACGGGTGTATCGAACCCTGTTGTTGCTGGTGCGCAACGTGCGCTTCGATCCCGGCGATCCCGATCAAATCGGTGCCCTGCAAATCCTGCTGGAACTGAGCTATATCGCCGCTGAACGGGACGAGACCGACAAAGTCAATGAGCTTCGCGAGTCGATCTTCGAATCTCTGGGACGCCATGACGATCAAGCACCCCGCTTGCAGGCCAAACTGCGCGAGAGGGGTGAGCACGACGTATTGGAACGGGTCTACAAGACCCGCCTCGCCCATATCGAGGAGGCACCGCTCAGGGCGGCCGTGCAATTGGAATACGCCGATTTGTTGAGCAATACATTGGACCGCCCGGCAGAGGCCTTTGATGCCATGCTCCAGGCGATCGATGCCAGCCCGGCGGTTGCGTCAGTGCACGACGCCACCCAGCAGCTGGCCGATCAACTCGGGCAGTTGGAGCGCTATATCGAACGCCTCGAATCCCTGCTCAGCAGCGAGCGGGTGACAGCGGATCCCTACGCCAAGTGCGAGCTGCTGTTGCGACTCAGCTCGTTGGTAGAGAAGGAGATGGTCGATTCCGAGCGGGCCTATGATCTCTACAAACAAGCCGACGCCACGGGAGTGCGCGAGGTGGATGTGTGGCGCGTCGGAGCCCGGTTGGCCGCCGAGCTGGGGGATGACGAGACGCAGGTGCGCCTGTTGACCCAGCTGGCTCGGCTCGGAGAGGAGCAGGTGGCCGACGAAACTCGCGCCGATGCCCTCTATCGCCTGGCCGAGATTCAACTGGCCACCCAGGAGTCGCTGACCGAGGGCACCGAGTCGCTTCAGCGGGCGTTGTCCGAGAACCCGCGATACAAGCGGGTCTGCCGGATCTTGGGGCGCACCTGCGCCACCCGGCAGGTGGACGAAACCCTGTTCAATATTTACGAGCAGGTGGCCCGGCGCACGGATGATGATCACTTACTGCTGGAGTACTTCGAACGCTATGCGGAATTCGCCCAGGCCGTGCCGGACAAAATACGGGAAGGGGTCGAGTTGGCCGGATTGCTCGGTGAGCAGGAGCGCGTAGAGGAGATGTTGATGCGTGCGGTCCAGCGGGGACAGGAGATGCTCGACGGACTGTCCCAGGTGGCCTGGGCTTTGCTCAGACTGGCTGATCGGCGCAAGGAGCTCGGTGATTTGGCCGGAGCGGTCAAATGGTTGTTCGAGGCGGTGGAAGTGGCCGATCCCCAGGAAGTGTTGGCCATCGGCAGCAGCATCGCCGACCTGGCCATCCAAGACAGCGGCGACTACCTCTTGGCGGCCAAGCTCTACGAACGTCTGTACGAGTTCAATCCCCAATCCCGCGACGTTTGGGGTCCCCTGGCCGATGTCTATTGCGCGCTTGAGGACGACTATCGGTTGGAGCGCTTGGTCGAGGAGACCTTGGACAGTCTACCCGAACCGGACGATCGTAATCGGTTGCGTCTGATGCAGGCCAAGTTATTGTTGAACAACGATCAACGCCAGGACGAAGCGGTGGAGCTGCTCAAGGATGTCCTGCTGGACGATCCCAATCACTCCCCGGCGCAGCTGATGCTCATCGACTATTACGAGCGGACGGGCAATGAGACCGATTACATCGATCTGTTGCGCCGGCAGTTCGAAACCGCGATGACCCAGGACGATGCCGAGGCGATCAAGCAGGGGGCGCTCAAGCTCGGCAAGTACCTCGAGGAGAACGAGCCCGAGGCGGCTGCTGAAGTCTACAAGTCGGCGCTCGACAAGGTGCCCGCTGATCAGGATCTACTCGAGCGGGTGCTGCGCAACTTGGACGACGATACCGATCCCCGCGAGCGAGCGGAAATCATGGAGAAGGTGCTGATTCACGAGGAGGGGGAGCGGGGCGCTGCGTTGGCTCTTGAAATCGTTGCGATTTACGAAACCCTCGAAGATGAAGGGGCGACCCTGCGGGTGCTCAAGACGGGCAATCAGATCGATCCGTCTCACGTGGTGATTCGCGAGCGATTGGAGCGCATTTATCGGGAACGGGGGGATCACGAGGAACTGGCGGTGCTGCTCTCCCAAATCGCCAAGCGGAATTCCACGATGCCCAAGGCCCGCATCGAGATGTTGGTCGAGGCGGCGGATATTCACTCCACCCGGCTCGCCGATCCGGAGACGGCAGTGGAGATGATGCGCGAGGTGGTCGAGCTCGATCAATCCCTCGAGAACATGCTCGAATTCTCGCGGGTTCTCTGTGCGGCGCTCAAGCACAGCGAGGCGATTGAGTTTCTCAGCAGCCAACTGGAGCAGGTCGAGGAAGATGATGTGCGCCTGGTGCTGTACAAAAACCGAGCGACCATTCGCCAACAAAACGGCGACGGAGAGGGCTATGTTCAAGACTTGGAGGCCGCCTTTGAGCTGGATCAGGAAGCCGTGGCCACCGAGTTGATCGCCGCGCTCAACGAACGCAAGGGACAGGCAGCCAAAGCCGGTGATCTCGAGCTTGAACGCGCGGTCACCCTGCGCCTGGCCGAGGTTTGTTCCAGCCAGGGCAATCGCCAATCCGTGCGCGAGTTGCTCGAAGGGTGGGTGGCCGAGAACCGCAGTGACCTGGAGGTGATGCGCCAACTCTCCGATCTGTACCTGGCCGATGAGGACTGGGAACAGGTGGCCAAGATTGGGGCGCGACTAGTCGTGCTGGAGGAGGGGGATGAGCAGATTGAAGCGGTCTGCCGGTTGGCTGACGCTTGTGAGCGGGCCGGGCAAGACGAGGTGGCGCGGGATCGGCTCGAGGCGATCTACACCGAGCAGCCGGACAACGCCAGGATTCGACAGAGCCTGGTTCGCGTGTACGAGAAGACCGGCGCGCTCAAGGAGCTCGGTGCCCTGTTGATTGAGGATGCCAAAGCGGCCGAGGATGACGAGCAGCGGGTCGCCCTGTTGCAGCGGGCCGGTAATTTGCTGATGGAGGCCGAGGAGACGGAGATGGCCATTTCAGTGTTCAAGGAGGCCCTGGACATCTCCCCGCAGAATACGACCACCACCGACCGGTTGGTGGACATTTTCATCGCCCTGGATGATGTCGACAATGCGGCTGAATTGGTAGAGGCCGCCTTGAAACTGCAAAAGAACCAGCGCTCTCCCGAGCGTGGGGTGCTCGAGCTGGCCAAGGCAAAAATTGCCCGGCATCAGGGAGATGCGGCCGCCGAGTTGGCCGCGCTGAAGATGGCGGTGCTCTGCGATCGGGGCAATGGGCAATTGGCCGCGACTCTGGCCGATCGATCCGACGAGCTCGAGGATTGGGAGATGGCGGTCTGGGCACTGAGGACCATCACCCTGCTCAAGACCGAATGCCCCATCTCCCACGGGGAGGCGTTCTTGCGTCAGGCCAAGATCTCACTGCAGCAGGGCGATAAGAAACGCGCCATGGTGCTCGCCCGCCAGGCCAAGCACAAAGACCCGGAATCGTCCGAGGTCGATGAGTTTCTGGCCACCTTGTAGCGCGGGTTCATGACAAGGCGCTGCCCGGCTGTGCAATCGTGTACTGATGTTCCATTGGCGGTAACAGATGATCAAACGGATTAAGGCACTCGAACGGGCGTCGCAACCCCTCGAACCCAACGCCGAGCAGCGCCGTGCAATGCTGGATTCGGTGATCCCGTACACCGAGGATTTTTTGGAATCGCTTCCTACGGCACCCACCTATTGCGTGACTGAGGATCAGGGGAGGGCGCTGCTCGACCATCCGATCTCCGAGAACGGTGATGACCTGAACCAATTGCTGGACCTGGTGCGAGAGAATTTGGACAAACCGGGGATCAATCCCGCCTCGGGTGGCCATCTCGGGTATATCCCCGGTGGTGGTATCTATCCTTCCGCTCTCGGGGATTACATCGCCGACGTGACCAACCGCTATTCCGGGGTGTTTTTTGCCAATCCGGGGGCAGTGCGAATGGAGAATTTTCTCCTGCGCTGGATGGCCGAGTTGATCGGTTACCCGTCAACGGCAGCAGGCAATCTCACCTCGGGCGGTAGTATCGCCAATCTGACCGCCATCGTCACCGCGCGGGATGCACGCCGGGTGACCGCAGCAAAGATCCCCCGTTCGGTGATCTATTGCACCGGCCAGGTTCATCATTCGGTGGGCAAAGCGATTCGCCTCGCCGGTCTCGTCGAGTGTGTCAAAAGAGATGTGCCCATGGATCAGCGCTTTCGCATGGATGCGGCCGCGCTGGAGCATCAGATCGCGCAGGACAAGGCCGCCGGTCTCAACCCGTTCTTGGTCATCTCCTCGGCCGGTACCACCGACGTGGGAGCTGTCGATCCTCTCGGCGAAATCGGTGATCTGGCTGCCGCGCACGGGCTGTGGCATCATGTCGATGGAGCGTACGGCGCCTTTTTTCTGCTCTGTGACGACGTCCGGCAGATGCTCGAATCGATTTGCAACTCCGATTCGGTTTCAATGGATCCCCACAAGGGACTGTTCCTGCCCTATGGCAGTGGCGCTGTGCTGGTCAAAGATCGGGAGGCCCTCTACAATGCCCATTGCTACCAAGCCAACTACATGCAAGACGCATTGGCCGAGCAAGAAGAGCTCTCCCCGGCAGATTTGTCTTTGGAGCTAACCAAGCACTTTCGCGGTCTACGCCTGTGGCTGCCGCTCAAACTGCTCGGTTTGAAACCATTCAGGGCAGCACTGACCGAAAAAATACTGTTGGCGCGCTACTGCTACGAGCGACTCAAAGAGATGGATAATTTCGAGCTCGGCCCCACACCGGATCTCTCTGTGGTGGTGTATCGCTACATCCCCCAAGATGGTGATGTCAACGAGTTCAATAAAAGACTGGTCCGCGCCATCCACGCCGACGGGCGGGTCTTCATCTCATCCACACAAATCAACGGCAACATCTTCCTCCGCCTGACCGCGCTCTGTTTTCGCACCCACCTCGATACGGTGGACCTGGCCCTCGAAATCCTCAATGAGAAAGCACGTGAATTGGAAAATGTCGGTTAAGTTCGGAAAGAGGTGTGTGTTCGCCTGCCAGCGATATCCCTCACCCTCCCGGCTCAGCTGCCGGACTGCTGGTACACTCTACCTGCGGCGGATAGGTGAAGATGACCCTCGAATACGAGGAAATGGAAATTCCGTCACCATTCCTAATCGATGAAGAAGACCGTCCGATATAGGCGTTGCCCAGGTGTATTGAGTTTCCCTCCGACCACTGCTATGCTCTCGGGATAAGGTTTCTAATCATACGAGCAAGTCACGCTTGTTAGAACGGAATGGAGCAACCATGATGATATGGCAGTGGATTATTGCTACTTTGGCCGTGGTGTTGGTCTTTGCATGTGAAGGGGACTATCATCGCAATGTAAGCAAACAGGGAATGCGGTCCATCTCGACAGATGGTTTGGACTATACCATTGCGGATTACCTCGATTTGAATTTGGGTGCCATGCCCGTACTGGACGGAGAAAATCTGTCGTTACAGGCGGTCGCGTTGCCCGGTGCGGGGGAGTTTGATCAACACCTAGGCTGGCCCATTGCCGCAACGATCGGTGATGAAACGCTCGTCATTTTTACCCGTAAGCGCTACCACCGGGGAAATGGATTGGACGGCCAGGAATGCGGTGAGGCGCCCAAATTCGATGAAGATACCAGCAGCTCAGAAATGCTTGCGCGGCGCAATGGCAACGGTCCCTGGTGGACTGAGAACCTGCGGAAGCATCCCTCCTACATTGCCGCAACCGGGGGATCGACTGCGCATGATAGCGCTAAGTTCGCTATGGCGGCGATTGGCGAGTACACCACCGAGTCGGGGGACCCGGGCGTGGTACTGCTAAACCGGGCAGGCGTTTGGCGATTCGGTGCGGACGGCGATGTGGAACTACGCCGCGGTGTTGTCACGCGCATCGAGCCAACAGGTGGGCTTCCCTGGTTGGGGCTTGGACCTCGGGTTGTGGAGATACCAATGCCTGGGAATCGCACGAACTGCGGCCGTCGCGCGCTGATCGCATTCGGAAATCTGGGCAGTGACACTGTGGGTGAACCCAATTTGCACATCCTGCTTTCCATCGACTACGGAGCCAATTGGTCTGAGCACGTGATATCATTGCCCGATGGCAGCGATGACGGCCATCGACCGGCTGAACCCGCAGCTTTGTATCTGTCACAGTCCGGAGGAAGGATCCTACTGCTCACGCGCAATCATGCAGAGTCCTCTCGCGATGAAGGGAGCCCGGAGTTGCGCTACGGAGCGATGAGCTTTGATGGCGATGCGCTATTGATGAGGGTATTTAGCAAGACATGTGGCCTCTCGTGTTCGCCGATTGCTCACGAAGACATCGGATTCAAAGGCGCCATTACCAATATTTCGAGTCACGCACCGGCTCCCCCTGGCCAATCGCCCAGCTATCTCGGAATGGATACCACCGACTTGATTTACAATCCTATCACTGAGAGGGTGGAAGCAGCGGTCACCGATCGCAATGGGACGGTCGTCGATGGAGACTTCGATGGAATGGAGCTCGTGGTATGGTCCATTGATCCAGATCAGGCCGCTGACAGTCCTGCGGTTTGGGATCGCAAAGCAACGTTGTTGAAGCGTACCACCCGATTTCATGGCGCTCCGCCCCACACTGCAGACGGCTTTCATCCGGCCGCCTCGGTAATGGTTGGCGGCGCCCAGCATATCTTTGTCTATTCGGGAAATGCTCTAATTGGAGGAAGGGCAGGGATTTTTGAACTGCGTCGAACGCTGAGTACAGACACTCTGAACGGACTCGGTATGCCTCGCCCTCCCTCTCTGTACGACTATGTATTCGGGGACTTTAACGGCGACGGACTGACAGATTTTCTCAAGGCCCATGCCGAGCCGGGCGAGAGCCGGATCTACACTGCACGGCCGGGTTGGCTCGATCCAGACTTCACTGGATTTGTGCGTCACAATGCTCCCTTCTATCATTTCCGCGATACCTCGGGATATCTGAGGGTGATCAGCGCCGACTTGGACGGTGACGGCCGCGATGATTTGGTACGTATGAGCGACAGCGGCAATTTAGACACCCTTTTTCTCAGCGACAACGCAATTGGTGATGCGCCGCTATTTGGCCGGATTGAGAATGTGACGCTTCCCGCCGATTTCCATCTGCACACGATTGACGGACAGTTTCTGACCCAAGCCGTGGCGTTCAACGGACCGGCCGAATCAGAGTGCCTGCTCACCATGCGTTCGGGGACCGGAGACAACTCAGTACTTTGCTGGAGCGGTTCGGCGCTCGGAGTCGTGACCACCATAGGGTACGAGCTCTATCATCAGGACAAGAGTATTCGCACCGTTTCAGGTAACTTTGCCGGCGGGGTCGGGGACGAATTGCTGCGTCTGCACAGTCAGCGCACGCGGCACCTGTTGCTGTATTTTAGCGGAAGTGGCGCGACCCTACAGTTGAGCGCCACTCAGGCGGTACCGGCCTATGATTTACACGGCGCGAATGAACCCTACACCACGCTGGTGGGGGACTTTGGCGGCGATTCCCATCTCGATCTGTTGCGGGCCCATGAAAATGTCTTTCTCAACACACTGTTCATTAGGGATCAATCGTGCAGCCAATGTGCTGGCGGTGTCTGTGCATCCGGATACTGCATATTGGATGCGCCAAACGAAGCGTTTCACCATCGCGGCGAGGTGATCAGCCGAATCGGGAATTTTGGCGGTGATCCGAAAGATGATCTGTTGAGATTGTGGGATGATCCCACCTTGGTAGACGACCGGCCGTTGACCAGGATCTTTTTGTCGAGCGCAGCCGGTGGATTCGCCGGTGGCGGCGTTGTCGAGAACGGTGTGTGCGGTTATCCGCTTTTCACCAATGACGGTCTGATCGAACCCACCGTGCTGCACCATGATCCGAGCGGGGCATCGCCGTTCGATTATCTACTGCGCGATCACGGCGTTGACAATCTGGACATTATTCTTGAGTCCGATGGGCAACAATTGACACCCATACCGCTGGCAGACCCGGCGTGTGATTCTGAATAGGGTGTTTAATACACTGTTCATCCAGGGCGTGGACTGTTCAAATTCTTGTTTTATCGGGGAAGATCAGTTCGGCACTGTGCACAGGGCGTTATTGCAGACGAGATTTCCCGGACAGTCGGTATCTTTGGTACAGGTTGTCTGAGCCGGATTCGGCGTGGTGCAACTGTTGTTTGTGCATATCTGGTCCCCTGGACAATCCACGTCTTTGGTGCACTGACCGGTGGCTGGCGGTTCGCGGATGGGTGTTGGCGCGCTTTCTCCGCAGGTGTTGTTGACACAAATCAGCTCGGCGGGACAGTCGACGTCCATGGTGCAGTGCCCTTGCGGTTGTATCGGCGCGGCTGTCATTTGTGCGGTTGATACCGGTGCGGCCGGCATTGCGGTGAGCTTGGCAAACGCGTTGTCCAGGGCCGCGGCGATTGAGCGCAATGCGGTCATCTCGCAGTTGACACCAGTCACTGCGATCAACGGGTTTGACGCGTCGTCCCTGGCCTGACCCGTGGCCAGGAGTTGTCCGGTCGGCGACTTGATGTCCCAGGTGGCCGTGGTGGCGCACTCGGCGCCCAGGAATCCGGCGGACAGCTCTAATTGGAGGGCCAGCGCCAAAATGATATCCGCATGCTGCGGGGCATCGACAATTTTCTCGTTTATAAAAATGCTGTGGGCCATGTGCTGCGCGTGATCGCGAATTCCCGTGAGATGGAAGCGATGACCATTGGCTTTGCCGTCAAAGGTTCGTGGGGTACGGCTCCAGTCCAGGGCCAGTCGTTTGCCGGTCACCGGCGATCCGTTGACAGCACCGATCTCGGGTCGGGGGTTAAACCGGTGGGTGTGACTGCACCCGGCGGTCAAAAAAAAGCAAGTGATGATAGCGAGACAAAAATGGGTGGTGCTGGTCTTCATAATCTCTCCTCTGTCGAATTTGGCACTTCAGCACTGGGTGTTCAAGCAAATGCCGTGCCGAGGAACCGGCATTTTCGGCGCGTGCAAGCGGGAGGACGACTGGCCCAAAGCATGCATCGGTTGTCGCCTCATACCCTTCCTACCATACCGTAAGGCGACCGGACCGGTTTTCTTTTAGCGTGTGAAAATCAACTGCAGTCCACTTGGTACGGATCACTGTCCATGATGTGGCAATTTTCCATCGAGCCGCAGATCCAGATACAGACGTCGTGTTCAGAGATGCAGATCGGCTTGGTGCAGACCTCCAGGTCGTAGCACCCCAACTCCTCAGCAGTACAGTCCGTGCTGGAGGTGCATTCCTCGTAGCTGGCGCAATCCGTGTTGGTATCTGTGTCTGTGTCCGAATCTGCGTCCGTGTCCCCATCCCCATCCCCATCTGCATCGCCGTCGCCGCCTGTGTCGTCGTCTCCGTCCGCCCTCCAACAGCTGCTCGAACTCCAGGCCAAACAAGCAACAATGATGATTAGAATAAACGGTTGATATTTCATCGAGGTTCCTTTCCATATTTGAGCAATTCGTTTGTTTTCCCTCGCCATGATCTCCAAATTTAATCCCAGCCATCCGAGCGAAAGGGCAATGATACTATCATCGATTGTTTACAACTTAAACGGAGATCACCTCAATGGTTCGCCTCCGCTCTGTCCGGACAATGTTACCCTATCTCCCAAGTGATCAAAAGTGGCTGTCAGACGAAGAGAGAGCGTTATGTAAGCCCGGCACCGCCTCGGAATCAACTATGGCTATCGCGATGGTCACGTTCGGTTCGTAACGGCTTTGAAAGTTGACTTTGTCGATGGTTCGGTGAACACTTTATTTCGGACTATCGAAGCGAGACGGATGGGGCTAAGGTGTATCTGACGGTAGTTCGCCTTTGCCGGGGGAAGACAGATGGATAATACTCAGTGGGAAGTAAGAGTTATCAGCTCCACTGAGCATATTCACAATGGTAGCTGGGGTGATATCATGTTTACCTTGATTCGTGACAGCTCCGCCCCTGTGGTGATAAAATCGGCCATGGGGGATTTGGCGCGCTTTGCTTCTGCTCGTCCCGATGGCATCGGATTGATCACCGTGATTGAAGAGAACGCTTCTTTTCCGCCGCACGAATCCAGAAATATCATGATCCAGACGCTTCGGCAGACCAAGTTGATCGGTTCGGCGACAGTGGTTGTCGGGTATGGATTTCGTGCAGCGGCGGTGCGGGGGATGCTCAACGGCCTGTCGAAGTTTCTCCCTCATATCCGTCCGTTTAGGGTGTTTCGAAGGATTCCCGATGCCTGCCTTTGGTTCACGACAACCGTTTCCCAAATCCGACCGGAGTGGAATCTCACCTCAAAGCGACTGGAATTTGCATTGGAGGACTTTTTCAACCAGTTTTAACCCGATCAATAGACCGGTACCGGAATTCCTTTGTAGTTGTGCTTGGTGGCGGGATTGTTGATCGACACAATTGAGTTCGCGGCTGGATCGTAGACCGCTTCGAGCAGGGGCTGGAGCATTAGATCGCGCGTAAATACATCGTGCACATCTCCACCGGGCCGAAGCTGTGTTGCTCGGGTAAAGACGACTCTGAGCGGTCCGCCAGTCCACTCTTTTTGCATCATGTGGTTGGTTATTTTCCCATTGGGTGGCGCCATGGGAATCTCTGAGATGTACCAGGACGCGGGTAGGACGTAATTGATTAGTTGATCGTCGCCTTCAGCGGTGTGCGCTGCCAGCTCGGTACCCACACGTGGATCGGCTTCAACGGCGCTGACTATTCGCTCGAGCGGGGGATCGGACAATTCGACGACCGAGAGGTACATCGCGTTTGGGGTTTGGTGAACAAATAGGGCATCGATCGCGTACCGCTCGATCCCCCTGGCTGCTGCACACGCGATACCGACGCCGATGATGAGAAATATCCCTGTCAATGCGGATTTTCGCCAGCCTTTTGTCGAGGGGCCAAACCGTGCTAGTCGCGGCAATTGAAACGGAAAAAAACGTCCCGTTCTCTGCATGTATGCCTGATATGGAGCGCCGAAACGCGCCAGACATTCCCGCTCCTCGAGTCGTGCCAGCGCACGATAAATGAAGAGCATCACCACGTAGAGCACCAGGGCGATATATCTCGGCCAGAGCAGCAGCAGCCCCAGGCCGCTGATGGCCAGGGCTGTATACTGGGGATGCCGAATTCGTTGGTAAATACCCCCCAGAACGGCTCCTCGTTTGGTCAGCTTGTGGAAATAGACTTGAAAGGCACCCACCAGGAAGGCCAGCAATCCCGTCAAAAATAGTATCGCGCCGATGAGCTCGTGCATGTTGATGAATGCGGAGTCGGTCTGCGCCACGACGTGCGGGAGGAAAAATCGATTCAACCAGGCCAGGGCCGGATGGGCCTGCATGAAGCCGAAGACCGGCCCCGAGGCGGCGTAAAGGTAGGCAGCGAACGGACTCGCCATGTACAAGAATTCCAGGGCGATCAGTAGGTAGAAGAGAGTAGCCGCCGTCGCTGTGCTGCGGATTTTGGGGCTTTTTGCCGATATGCTGGTCATTTGATCTCGATCCTTTCTTCGACGGTGTTCACTCGCCTCGTGGGGCGATTCTGGTTACTTCTCCAGAATACCTCTGCCCAGAACAGGAGCGTCAGTGTCCCCCAACACATTCGGAGATGATGCGTGTCACCCAAAAATGTGACATTTGTCACAGCATTTGATTGTTGGCGTCACTAGGCGATTGTCGAATTAGTGCTAACATCCACAATGTGAGTACCTTGGAACCCGGTCTGCTGGTTGTTTTTCGCGCATTCGCGGTTGGCCTTGTCGCACTGTTGGTGGCCGTGCTCGGCCTGTTTGCCGTGCAGGACTCGCCCCCCCACCCGATTCTACCGGTTTTGACAATGCTGTTTCCGGCCGTCGCCTGTGTTGGCGTTGCGCTCTGGCGCGGGCTTGTGGAGCGACTGGGCCGGCTATTTCTGCCCCTCTGTATCGGTTTGGCCACGGCGATTCCGTTCACCGGTCAACTGACGGCGCTGCTCATTCGGGCAGAGGACCTTTCCTACTTCTCGGCTGAGCTCTCGCTGACCCTGTCGTTTCCCCTGTTGATGGTGGCCTGGCAGTATCGGTTCTCCGCAGTGCTGTGGTTTGCTGCGGTCACCACGGCCCTCGATCTCGCCATGGCCAACCTCTCCCTTTTCGGGCTCGGATCGAAAGCGTCCGAATATCACCACGTGATCATTACCCGCGTCGTTATTCTCCTGGCAGCGGGGTATATCATCACACGACTGATGACCGCACAACGGACCCAGCGGGATCAGCTGGAGCGCGCCAATACCCGTCTCGCTAATTTTGCGGCGGCGGCCGAGCGGTTGGCCATCTCGCACGAACGCAATCGCATCGCCCGGGAGCTTCACGATACGGTGGCCCATTCGCTGAGTGGATTGACCCTCACCCTCGAGGCGATGCGCACCCGGTGGGACGCGGACCCGGTGTCGGTCCGCCAGATGTTGGACACAGCGCTCGAAACAGCGCGCTCGGGAATGGGCGAAACGAGACGGGCGCTCGAGGCGCTCCGGGCGTCTCCACTGGAGACCATGGGGCTCGTCCGGGCGCTGGAGGAGTTGGCGCAGGGCGAGGCCCAGCGAGCGGGCGCGCAGCTGAAGTTGATACTGCCGGATGGGGAACCCTCGTTGACGATGGACGCCGAACAGGTGTGTTATCGGATTGCCCAGGAGGCGTTGGAGAACGTGATCCGCCACGCGGATGCAGCTCTTATCGAGCTCGCGCTCGAGGTGGATGGGGACAGGATCGAGCTTCGGGTGAGAGATGATGGCTGTGGATTTCAACCCAATGCGGTGAGGGATGGCAGATTCGGTCTGCGAGGCATGGAGGAACGGGCCATGCTCCTGGATGGAGAATTGACGGTCAACAGCGAGATCGGTCAGGGAACCGAGGTGATCGCTGACTTCTGCAACGGGAACCAAAAGGGGAGGGCATCGTGATCAAAGTGCTTGTTTGCGACGATCAGGAGATGGTGCGGGAAGGGCTGCGCGCAATTCTGGCCAATGCAGACGGCATTGAGGTGGCGGCGGTGGCGTCTGACGGGGCCGAGGCATTGGAGCTGCTGGAGCAGCATCGGATCGACGTGGTGCTGATGGATTTGAAGATGCCGGTGATGACCGGGGTAAAAGCCACCGGGCGCATCATCGAGCGTCACGCTGGCGTACGGATACTCGTACTGACCACCTTCGATGGGGATGAGTGGATCTACGACGCCATCCGTGCCGGCGCCTCGGGATATTTGCTAAAAGATGCCCCGGCGGAACGCCTGGTTGAAGCAATCAAAGGAACCGCGAAGGGGGAGTCCCACGTAGCGCCGACCGTGGCGACGAAGCTGTTCGACCACGTGGCCGGGCGCACGGAAGGGACCGCGTCCACCGAGTTGTCAGAACTGAGCCGGCGGGAGAGAGAGGTGCTGTCCCTGCTGGCCCTGGGTCTGAGCAACGCCCAAATCGCCAAACGGCTCTTCCTCTCAGAGGGGACAGTCCGCAACTACCTCTCCGTCGTATTCGAAAAACTCGACGTCAGCGACCGAACCCAAGCCGCCCTCATCGCCCAACGCCATGGTTTGGACCGATTGGAACAGATCTGACGAGTCGATGGGCGGGATTTCAGCAACCTGTCATGCTATACTTCTTCACCATCAATTTTGCTCAGCAGATATTCTGCGCGGGCGATGGCGTCGCTGGAATCGTACCCTCCCAAAATCGAAGTCAGGCAACCTTGTAGCCCACAGGTGCAGCCTTCTTGATTTGCGACTTCTCGCAGGCTTTTGAGCCAGTTTCCTTCGATACCCAATTGGTGTTTGCAGAAAAACGCTGACGGTAGGGCCCATTGGTGTTCTTGATCTTTGGCCAGCGCTTTGCCGTAGGCCTCAAGTGCGCGATCATACGACTCCTGCTCGAGTCGAATATCGCCAACTTCCAACCAGCAGGTTACGTCATCCGGGTCGTGCTCTGCCCCCTTGGTGAACATCTCCACCGCGCGCTCGATATCTCCTGCTCTTCTGGCAGAGTTGGCTACTGCGATTGCGGTTTCCCAATTCGGATCTTGCTCGTACCGTTGCGCGGTGAAGGCGACCGCCTCATCGTGCCGCCCGTTTTTGCTCAGCAACATGGGGCGTAGCACCTCACCATGCGGCAATCCCCCGTGCTCTTTTTCCGCTTCTTCAAAGCGGGTGAGCAATTGGCCGGCATGCCCTTGCTCTTCTTCGGTGAGGGAAGAGTACGGTTCGGCTATTTCTACGGCTGCGTGATAGATTTCTCGAACAACGTCTTCTGGTTTCATAAGGTCACCTCCGTTCACCGCCGGACTTATGGATCAATGTCAGCGGATCGGCTAAGAAGATTCATCAATCGAGTCTGCCAAATTCCCCAACTCGAATCAACAATCACCGATCGATGACGTTCAGGCTATGCGCAATATCGATGCAGCCGACCACACTCTGAGCCGCGGGACAGCGCTCCAGATAGGAATCCAGGCAGGCCTGCGCATCTTCCCGTTGAGTGGGTTTGAGAGCCAGATGGTAGGTGACTGCGATTCGAACGATTTTGAGAATCCCTTTAACAGCTTCGATATCTCCGGCTACCGTGGCTCGAAAGTACTCGGCCGGTGTAGGGATACGATTTTCTGCCAACACCTTGGCAAAGGTGCCCAGCATTCACCCACCCACAGCACCCACCATATGATCGAGGGTGGCGGCGTGCTCCTCCTCCGGATCGATTTTGTAAAATGATTTGATCCCACCATGTACGCCGTAAAACACGGGCTCGTCGAAACCGCGAATCACCGCTTTGCGGGTCGGTCCCTTGACCCGAGTGATCTCGATCTCTGATCGATGCACCACCTCACCCATGGCAAACCTCCTTCGGACCAGCGCTCAAGTTCTAATGCGGACAATCTCAACGCGCTTCAGATCGGGTGTGCCGACGCCCAGCTCGCCGGCGAGGACGATGTGCTCTATCTCGGTCGGTTTTTTTTCGACCAGCCCGGCACAATAGGCGTCCACTGCGACCGGATCGGTGCCGAAAATCAATTGGTTTTTCGCCACCACCGTGCCTGGACCCCGGGGACCACCGTCGGTCATCACCCGAGTGGCGTCCGCCACGATGAGGGTCGGCCTGATAAAGGTGCTCAAGTCAGCAATTTTCTGCTCCAAGTTCCACAAATGCCAGGGACGGCGGGACCAGATCGAGCCCATCCAGTTCTTCATCGAGCAGGTCAAGCCGGTCGAGGAGTGGCTCTTGACCACCGGCATATTGATCAAACAGCCCGTGTCCAGCACGTCGACGGCCACCTCGGCAGTGGTCAAGCTCCGGGCGCGAGGTAGGGTCACCTGGCGAAATTGATCTTCTTTGTCACAGGCGATCATTTTCCCTGAGGCGGACTGGACCGCGGCCAGAATGCCGTTGGTCCGAAACGCTTTGTCGGCATCGGTCACCGGGTGCTCTGAAGCCACCACCGAGCCGGCACCTGCCGTGATACAGGTCGAAACACAGGCGGTCACCACCGCGGGATTGGTGGTCGCGGCGTGCTCGGGACGACGGGCAAAAGCAGCGTTCGGTTTGATCGTCACCTTCTGTCCGGCTTTGACGAACCGCCCCATGCCACCCATCATTCGCATCCCCTCGGCAAACATCCGCTGAATGTCGGTCCCGTAGACGACGGCGATTTTGGTAGAAGTAGCCCCCCCGCGCGCTCGGCCGGTAGCGGCCCAGCCGGTTATCGCCGCGGCGGAGGTGGCGATGAATTTTCTCCTAGATAGACGGTCCATATCTTTTATTTAACGTTTCCCGCACAAGAAATCACGTAGATTTTTGTCAGTTTGTTTAGCAGGACCCCAGCGTCCTGCGCGGAGGATCCACCGGTGTTCTGATAATCTTCACCACGATTCCCGAATCGGTTGGATCGACACACCGGATGAATTCTGTCGTTACCCCGTTTGGATCGATTTCCTTGGCATAGGGCGTGTTCTCATAGGTCCAGGGCAGCGTGCCCCCGAAATTCAGCACCCGCACGGCGCTGTTGATGGCGTCCACCAGCCATGGACACAGCTGCCCGAGATCGTCGGGATAGCTGAACCGCTTCCCCTGCTGATAGCTCGTTGTTCCGTCACCTCGATACATCCAGGCACAGATGCCCTCTTTGGCCACGTCGGGATAGATGATCTCATCCCCTCTTTTTTTCAACGTCCCGCCTTTTCCTTCATAGATTTCCAATTCAATTCTGTACTGTTTCATTGACAACTTTTGCCTCGCTTTTTTTGCTTCACGCCCCAACCGATTCCGGTGATTCTTTGTTGTGCCGTACCGTCCGGTTGTCACGCGAGAATTAACTGTATTCGATTAAAATAGCAGTAGTCCGGATTCGATGTCGATGCGATCGGTGTTGATGGCGATCATCAGGGAGTTGAGCGCGCTCTTTCTCGCTTGTGGGGGAAGCTCGCTCAATATTCCGTAGAATTCGTCTCGATCGTCGCGGGTCCACTTTCCCTGCTCGGCCCGTTCTTCGACGTAGTGAAGCGCCCGGTCGAGTTGGTGATGGTATGCGGCAGTCAGTCGTCGGCTATTGGCTGGTTCGGCCGTTTGTGCAGGTGGTTCCTCTTGAACGTCCCTTCGAGTGTCACCGATTGCCTGGCGAACCACACGGGCGATTCTGTCCAACTCCTGCGAAGGCAGTGAGACAGCGGTTGGCTGACACCGTTCGGTTGGTCTCGAGGCGTTCGCGACCACCCGGTTTGTCACTTTTTCCAAAGGATCCGAATCGGCCGTTGGGTGATCCACCGTCCAATAACCAGCGGCAAATCCCAGGGCAAATGGTATCGCCAATGTGACTAGACGTTTCACGGAAACGGGTTGGTGTGGCATTTCGGCTAGATCCTTTTGCAAATTGTTGTCTACATCATACTGGAACCGTTGATCACGTAGATCAGCGTGCACGCTCCCGGAGCATCCACATCCCAACGGAACATCAGGTAGCTTGAGGAGGATAACGACTGAATAGTGCTGATATGATCCGGTTCGGTCGTGGTGCACGAGCGAAACTCGCCGTCGATGTCGCGGGCCGCACAAAGCCCGGTCGGTGAACCGTCCCCCCAGGAAAGGGTGCCGCAGTAGATGTACTGCTGTCCGTCAGCACTGTCACTCACGTCGGTCAGAATGCCGACCGCCTGTCCGTCCGTTATGGTGACCTCAGCGAGAATATCGTAACCGGCGAACGCCACGCCAGCCAGGGTCAAGCAACAAGACACCACCGCTCCGAAGAGAATTTTCTTTACCATTTGGTTACTCCTTTGTTGTTCTGTTTTCATCGAGCAGCTGACGGAGGCCCCCTCGTGTGCTGCCGCTGAACGCGAGGAAATCAAAGCAATGGGTGTGCCAGACGAGGTGTGCGTCGTTCAAATTCGTCTATCCGAAGGGATAGCGGGCGTGCGGAGCGACACGAAAGCGGTGCCAAAGATGCCCAAAAAGTGGAATCCGAACTGTCACCTCTGTCAGGAGTGTCGGGGAACGGCAGGTGAGGGGGCCGCTAGTGCTAGTCTGGGTCTGGAAAGGTCTCCTCTTCGAGAGGCAGGGTGGGATCCTGCGCCCAGACCTTGAACGAGTCGTCGTAATTTTTCGCGTTGCTAAACCCCAGGGCTTGCATCACCAGGGTCAGGTGGGCCGAACGAATCCCCGAGGTGCAGTACACCGCGATGTCGTCAGTGGTGGCGATGCCCAGCGGGGTGAGCAGGGCCGTGATCTCGGCGGCGGTTTTGGTCGTGTTGTCCGCGTTGAGCACTTGGACGTAGTGGAAACTGATCGCTCCGGGGAGGTGTCCACCGCGCGCCTCGCCGTACAGGATCGCACCGTGGTACTCTTCTGCTGTTCGGGAATCGATCAGCTTCATCGCAGCGCTGTTGGTATTCAGATACTCGGTCGTCACCGTGAGGGTGGGATCGTAGCTGGTCACATTGAACGAACTCGGCGCGGGAGCGGGGGTCGCATCAGTGGTGGTGGTCAATCCGTCGGCAACCCACTTGGGATATCCCCCGTCCAGCATGAACGAGTTGGTCAAGCCGGCCATGCGCAGCGCCCAAACCACCCGACCGTCCTGACCGAAACGGGCCGGATCGTTGGCGCTGTTGTCCGCGTAGACCACCACGCGCTTGGTGGCGTCGATCCCCATCGTCTGGAGCTTGGTGGACAACTCGTCCGGCGGAATCAGGTTGGCCCAGCCCGGGACGATCGGATCGGTCATCGGCGTCGAAAACTCTACGAAGCTGACCACCTGTGCCCCGGGAATGTGACCCAGATCGAAGAAATCGGTGCCCCGGGCATCGACCAGCACCAGGTCGGCGGCCTGCAGGTTTTCGTTCAACCAGGTCGTGCTGACAAACAGCGAGGAGAGCGGATCGGTCTCCCCGCCGCTGTCCGTATCTCCACCATCGGGTTGACCGCTATCCGGTGCGTCCTCATCATTCGTTTCACAGGAGACCAGACTCCATGAGCAAACCAACAACAAACTCAACGTTAAAACCATTTTTCTTTGCATCACAAATACCTCCCTTTACTGCGGGGCTTTTAACCCAGATGGACATAACGCTCAACAGTTGGGTACTGTTCTTGTGGCTGATGGGATGGGTGAACGCAGAATGACGGGTTAGTCGATCAGGGGGATTTGGGCGACCGGGTTTTCCAGGTCGTCTGCTTTGGATACATTGATCAGGTCCATCGCGATGGAGTAGATGTAATCCTCCATGAACACGCTGCGCTTGACTTTGGTGTTGGGATCGGTCCACCAGTTTTGGCATTCACCCCAGTTGTCGCCGTCGGTTTCCGGATCCGCGTGGGCGATACCGCCGAGACGATCGAAGCCGTCTTGGGTGGTGACGTTGTAGACGAGCAAGCCGCTGAAGGTCATCAGTGAGTCCCAGAAATCGTCCGGATCCCCTTCACAGATGATCATCGGCAAGGCGAGCAGATCCCTCTTGCCGTAGTAGTTGAACGCCAGGTGATTGGTGGCGGCATCCGATTCGGAGCCCCGGGTGCTGATGACCTCTTTGTGAATCAGCAGGGGGTCAGTCACATCGGTGAAATTGATGATTTGCAGTTGGATGCTGGTAAACCAGTCGGCGTCGGCGTCGTAGCCGATGGTGAGCAGGTGATTGTCGGCCATCAAGTGGAGGTAGGTGGAAAACCCGGGAATTTTCAACTCCCCGGTGATCGTCGGGGCCTGGGGATCGGCCAAGTCGAGCACGAAGAGGGGATCGGTCTCTCTGTAAGTGACGATAAACCCCACGTCACCGTTGAAGCGCACCGCGCGAATATCTTCGGTCGGGGCGATGTCATCGATCTGGCCGGTGAGCACCAGCTTTCCATCACCTTGACCGAGGATCGAGAGGGTGTTGTGTACATCCCATGAGGGTAGCCAGCTGGTGGTGGTGGCGATGCGGAGGAAGTTGTCTTTTTCGTCCATCGAGAATTGGTTGAGGATCCGGCCCTTGACCACCCCGGTGCCCAGGTATCCCAAGCCCCTTGCGGTCGGCTGAAAGGCGAATTTGTGGACCGTCGTGGCATCGCGCACTGACGAATCAAAATACCAATCGAGGGGATCCATCTGGTGTTGGTAGTGCCGCGAAGCCAAATAGAGTGATTCCTTCGAAGCGTAGATCGCCCCGGGTTTGCCCAAAATCGTGATCGTGGCGTAGGGATCCAGATCATCGATGTCCGTTTCCAACACCGTGATCAGGTTCATTCCGTCCCCTTCGGGTGACACGTGGAAATCGGGGCATTCCTCGAGCAGGGACTCATCGGTGACTGTGCCACTGTCGGTGTAGCGGATATCTCTGACTTGCGGGACGAATTCGCCCATTCCCGTATTGACGATCAATTTGGTGTTCTCGGCAATCAGCGTGGCAAAGAGCGACCGAATCTGCTCTTCGGTAAACGGGATGCCCTCTTCGCATTCCCAAATATAGGGTTTGAGCTCTTCCGGCCAGAATTCCAATGAAGGGAACGACGCGACCAATTCGGGAAACACGGCAACGGTGTAGACTTTCTCGTCGATGCGTCGGGAGTTGAGATACGAACCATCGAAGTAGGTTTCTCGAACCTTCGTGGGGTTGGTCTTGTCCGAAATGTCCAGCACCGTGATCTTCATTCGGTGGCCGTCACCGACGAAATCGCAGTCATAGCCATAAGTGCATTCACCACCCCAGATCGCCTGGTTGAACGCCTGATCGGTTGAATAGATCGGTTCGAGTGACGAGTAGATGAACGCCCGTTCCTTGACCACGAACATCTTTTTGGGAACGCCCTCAATGTCGGTCGATGAGATGGGGTGGGCTTGGGCCGCGGGCCAGGCGTCGATGATCTGAAATCGCCCATCCGCCAAAATGTAGATGTGCGATGTGTCGTTCTTGACGAAATCGGCTTCATACACCCCTTCGACCTGGTTGTTGGTATCTGACGCATCATCGGCTGAATCGTCACCGTCGGCGTCTCCGTCCGAATCACTGTCACTGTCTGAGTCCATGTCACTATCCGAATCCGCGTCTCCATCGCACTCCCCGTAGAGCCGAGCGATGATGTGGCTTTGGTTGGCTGTGACGGTTTCGACCATTTGATCGATATACCGTTGATTGACCATGTCCCAGGCCTCGGCGCAATCCGGTACCGGCACCAACGATCCCTCTGCCGGATCCCCGTCCGAGTCGCTATCTGTATCGCCATCGGAGTCGCTATCCGAGTCACTATCGGCATCACTGTCTGAATCACTGTCCGAATCGCTGTCCGAGTCGCTATCAGCATCCGTATCGGTGTCCGCATCACCATCAGTGGAAGCATCTGCCTCACCGGGGCTTGCCGCAATGCGACTGCAACCAAAGCCGCAGACAATCAAAAAACAAAGAACGATGAGTGAGTGAATAATCCCCTTTTTCATGGCATTTCTCCTTGACGAAAGTGGTGTGCCGCGTTCGTTTTTCTGCAGGTTGTGTGCCAGTTGGTTCGGGAGAGGGTCAGATTAATTTTGTCTTTTATTATTGGATGGTTGTGTAAAATTTTACCACATTCAATTGTGCCACATTGTGCCATGGTAAACGCTGCACAGCGCAACGGTTGCAGGGCGATTCATCCCGGGCCAATTGTGCTATAGTATCGTTCAGCGATAATCGCCCGAGATGGTCCAACGGAGGAAAATACAATGCAACGAAACAGTTGTTTGGTCTTACTGGCAGTGTGCTGTTGGTTTTCTGCGAGTGGGTGTGGTGACGATGGTGACGATAGCGGTGGAGATGCTGATACAGACACTGACACCGATGCGGACACCGACACTGACGCAGACACCGACGCAGACACCGATTCGGATACTGATACCGATACAGACACCGATTCCGATGGGGACATGGATACAGATACCGATGCGGATACGGACACGGATTCGGACGCGGATACCGATACAGACACCGATGCGGATTCGGACACCGATACCGATGCGGATTCGGACACCGATACCGATGCGGATTCGGATTCTCAAACCGAGCCGCTACCCAGTTGCCCGATTTACGTCACTGTAACCGGAGATGATGATGAAAACGATGGATCCTCCTGGAACCACGCCAAACGAACGGTTCAGGAGGCAATCCGGACCGCTGAAGAGACGGGGATTGAGGACTGTGAGATTTGGGTGGCTCAGGGGACATACTACCCCACGGTGGAAGTGGTCGAAGGCGATGCCCGTTCGCAGACCATTGCGCTCAGCCCGGGGACGATCCTCTACGGCGGATTCGAAGGGACCGAGACCACCTTGGCCGAGCGAAACTGGGTCGATCATCCCACCATTCTCAGCGGTGATATCGACCTGAACGGCGTGCTCGACGATGACAACGCGTACAATGTGATCCGCGGGGCGGTTCAGGCAGACTCAGGTGTGGTGGACGGGTTTGTCATCACCATGGGACGGGCCAACGGAGGCGTCTACAATCAAGAACGGGGCGGTGGACTCAACGCCATGGAGCACAGCCTCACCGTGGCCAATTGCACATTTGTGCAGAATTACGGCCAACTGGGGGCAGGGCTGTACCTGGCCGAGGAGGCGACCCTCACGCTGACCAACTGCAGCTTTGAGGACAATTTCACGGCTCCCGACGGCAGTGCAGACGGGGGCGCCATTTTGGGCCACGGACCGACGCTGACCGTTAATGAATGTCAGTTCAAAAACAATCGCGGCGGGTTCGGCGGTGCCATTGCCATGCACGGGGGAAGTCTGCAGCTGTACGAAACGGTAATCGAGCAGAACCGGGGTCGTCACCAGGGCGGCGCGCTCTACTTCAACGGCACCCTATTCGATATCCAAAACTCAACTTTTGATCGCAATGTCTGTGAGTCCTATGGCGGTGCGCTCTACTCCCAAGGGGAGAGCGATTTGGGGGAATCGTCCGTCCACAACTGTCGATTTCACGGTAATGCATCCCTGCAGGGGGGCGGCGCGATCGATATGTCACAAGCATCGCCAACAATCGTTAATTGTCTCTTTGAGGGCAACACAGCCGGTTATATCGGAGGCGCGGTGCACATCGGTTTTTCCGCGGCGCCCGATTTCATCAATTGCACATTTGCGGCCAATTCTGCCTGTTCTGCTTCCGGGGGTGCGATGTACAATGCGGACGGGTGCCATCCGACGATTGTCAACAGTCTATTCTACGGGAACACCGCTGAGGAGTATGAGCCGCACATCTACAACAAGGGGAGTGCTGAACCGCGGATTTCGTACACGCTGATCGAGGGAGGGTGCGCCATTGTCGCCGGTGCGGATTGTGGATCCGGGAATCTGGACGGCGATCCGATGCTGATCAATGCACCGGTGTTGACGCGGATGGTGGATGAGGCAATTGCCGAAACGGGAATCATCGAAACCCCGGCCTACTATGCACCGGTGTTCGCCGTCGATGACAAGATAGAGATCGGTGATGACGGGATTTGGCGCACCGTAACCCATGTCGCAATGGGCACGATCACCTTTGTCCCGGAGCTGGACAGCCCCGCGGAAGTGGGTACACGGGTCGACAAATGGCCCGCCGACGTGGTCAGCATGGACGCCGATTATCACCTGTTGGACACCTCTCCCTGCATCGATCAGGGAATCGACTCGAGCGCACCCCCCAGCGATTTGGAAGGTACCGGGCGGGTCGACATTGCCGAAGTCGACAACTGCGAGACCACCGGAATGCCCGAATGCGACTGGTTCTCGGACCTGGGCGCATACGAGTATGCAACCACTGCCGTTTTGGAAGCCAATTTCGTGGTCTCGATGTAGAGGAAACCGGTTCTGCCGGGGGTCTATTCGTTGTTGATCGCCGTGACCTCAGCGAGAACATCGATATTGCCGTCGATATCCTGGGTCTTGGTGATCTTCATCGTGCCGGTGTGCAGAATGAACACGTTTGGCAGTGCTGCCCAGAGGTAGGTATCGGGGTTCTCCGGATCAGATGCGTTCCACATGTCCTGGGCGTCGTTGTCGTTCGCCCGCCAGCTGCTTGTGAATCCGTAGTCGTCGATTACCGCACTGACTTCTTCAAGTGTGTACATCTCATTTGCGCTGAGCGCTTTCTTCCAGTACCAGCCAATGATCTCTGCGTTTTCGTCTTGAATGTCGCTCTCAATGCCTTGTAGCTGCTCGAACCGAGCAGGACAGTTCGGTCAGTCTGTTGAGCCGATGAGGAAGACCAACGCTTTCACCGTCTCGTGGTTCTCCCAGACATCGCACATGCTCAGCTGAACCTCTTCACCGTCGGGCCCGTACATCGCAGGAAACTCAGTGGTGGACGGGACAGTGTAGTCCTTGTACCAGGCGTAGGGGCCGTCCGGATAATCCGGACACTCATCGGTATCGCTGTCCGAGTCAGAATCGGAATCAC
This sequence comes from Myxococcota bacterium, assembly GCA_028278265.1. Classification (GTDB taxonomy): domain Bacteria; phylum Myxococcota_A; class Polyangia; order JAAYKL01; family JAAYKL01; genus JANQET01. The sequence goes on along the minus strand of JANQET010000036.1, from coordinate 23,968 downwards.
TGTCCGCATCCGAATCGGCATCGCTGTCTGAATCAGCATCGGCATCCGAGTCCGCATCTGAATCAGCATCACTGTCCGAATCGGCATCGGAGTCCGAGTCCGCATCCGAATCAGCGTCACTGTCCGAGTCACTGTCTCCGTCTCCATCCGAATCCGAGTCGCCGTCGCTGTCTCCATCCGAGTCACCATCGGCATCCCCGTCTGAGTCCCCATCTGAATCCCCATCGCCATCCCCGTCACTATCGGCATCTGCATCACCTGCCGAATCGTCGTCCCCGTCGACCTCGCCGCCACCGCCACAGGTGACAACCCAGCCCATTAACAGAGCGACGATCCCGACAAGCTGAATGAATCGCCAGCCTCTCATCTCCTGTTGTTTCATCCTCTTTCTCCTTGGTGTGGTGGACTCTCGCGTTTTTTGCCTACGAGAGTACCGTTGTGCCTTGAAATACCCTTCTAGAATCCCAACCTGCTTTTATCGGTGGCGACAGGGTTGTCAAGCGCTAGATCGACCGGTTTCACCGCCGGGTTTTTATGTTTGTCATACGAACGAATTCGACGACAACAGCCTTCTCGCCCTGGGCATTCTCACTATCGCTTGTTGCTTACTTCTCGACCGGCGGGGGCTGATGGATGGGACGAGTCGGCGGGGATCCCGCGAAAAGAACAACCCTGTCCCAATGGACCCAATACCGAAGATGGGTCATCGATGATGATCAGCTGTCCCATTTTTTCGATGACTGTTCAGTGGACTGTTCGCAATTTGACTCAGTACCCTGCGGAGAGAGTGATCGACGGCATGATGATCCACATGTTGTCCGTTTCGGATCCATCTTTTGTCACTCCCCACGTAAAGAGCAACTCAGGTGTGACCTGCAGCGCCCCGCTGACCACGAGAAATCCGAGGCCGCCGTTGATGAAATGGGTTGCTTCGTCGTCGCTGTCCACGTCGTCGTTGTCGTCGGTGACCGCGTAGCTGCTATAGGTGTACTTGGCCCCGAAGATGACGGCACCGTTTGGGCTCGTGTTGTACTGGCCGGCGAGGCCTGCACCCGCCGAGTAGAAGACCACCCCATCGCTGGATCGATCGCCGAAACTCATCGCCAAGCCCCCTCCCACTCCGTGTACGAAACCAAGGCGGTACTTTTCGGTTTCACCGATAATCGCGTTGCCTTCCAGCCCGAGCATCCCTCCGGAGTTCGCCGAGAGGAATATATCGTATCGGTCATAGGCCCAATTGCTGGCGTAGCCCTCAACGGGAAACAGCCAAAGTGATTTGGCGTATTCGGTGTCGGGGTCCTCGTTTGACAGGTCATCCGGATTGGTGGTTTCGACGCCGATAACCGCTGCGCCGGTGGAGAAGCCGACTTTACCGCGGTTTTGATGGTGGTTTTCCGGTAGGTGGGCGTACTTGGAAAAGGACATGGAAGCGGGCGGAAGGACTTCGGAACAACCGATCAATCCACAAAAAGAGAGCGACAACAAGACTCCGAGCAGTGGCGAGCGGTCAATGTTAATCGGATAATGGTCAGAAATTCTGAGAAACATCTTGATACTCCTTTAAGCGGTCCATCGCTCAAGCAAAAAAAGGGTGCACCCCAAAAGTGGGGAATGGTCGAGAAATTTATCAAGTCATCCACAGCTGGTTCGTACACTTTCGGGTATCGTAGAATTGCATTTTTTATGCCATGGACCGGTCCAGGCTTGCGCCCGTCGACAGAGATGGGGGAATAGTTGGCCGAACGGTTTTCATCGGACGGCGCTTCCAAATATGTCGAACTGTTGAAAAAAAGGTACAGGTGTAGCGATCCAGGTGCACTCATTCTTCCGAGGTCATTCGGGGTGAAGGGGATGTTCATACTGTGGCTTCAATGATTCGACTAGGAGGGGCACTGCGACCGCACCGTTGGCTCCCATTTGACCGATGGCATGTTCTTACTCCATCAGCATGTATTGGGCTTCTTCAGATGGTCTTCGAAATAGCGCTGAGTGATACCGTACGATGAATTCTTCAACAGTGCCAACTTTACAGATGCCGAATTAAACGCCTCAAGCGGGCAGTTGACAGGACTTGTTCAGCGATGACACTGTCGGGTTGAAACGTGCTTGATTGGCGAGCTCTCTTCTCGCGGGAGGAATCGAGATGAAATACTACATTGTAGACGTCTTTGCCGAGGAAAAGTACGCTGGCAACCAGCTCGCGGTGGTGCCGGACGCCCAATCCCTCTCCACTGATCAAATGCAGCGGATAACCCGGGAGTTCAACTTCTCCGAAACCACCTTCATCACAGGCCAACCCGGCGGCGACGGAAGCTATCCAGTGCGCATTTTTACCCCGGCAGAAGAGGTTCCCTTTGCCGGCCATCCCACGGTGGGCACAGCTTGGGTGATTCGCAATCTGCTGCGTACCGATGAACCGTCATCGGTCACCCTTGACCTCGAGGTCGGATCGATTCCGGTGGCCTTTGCCGACGATGGCGCTGCCACGATGACCACCCGGGCGCCCGAGTTTGGCAATCAGCTGCCCCCAGCGTCGGTGATCGATGTGTTAGGGCTGGCAGCAGATGCTGTTGACACCCGTTTTCCGATTCAGGTTGTGTCAACCGGACTGCCCACTCTGATCGTCCCACTCAAAACCCTGCGAGCAGCGCAAGCGATCCGGGTATCTGAGGAGAAAGTCGTGGCGCTCGCCCGAACCACCGACATCGGCAAAACGATGCTGACCTTCTGTCCCGAAACGGTGGGGCCGGACGCTCAGCTCCACGTGCGCGTGTTCTGTCCCTTGGTCAATATTCCCGAAGATCCGGCCACTGGCAGTGCCAACAGCTGTTTGGCCGGGTATCTGGTCCACCATCGCTATTTTCAGTCCGACACCATTGATATTCGAGTGGAACAGGGCATCGAATTGGGGCGCCCCTCCCAGCTGCACCTAAAGGCCGGCCGGACGGCCGATCGAATTCGGATTCAAGTGGGCGGCCGGGTGCAGTTCATCGCCGACGGGCACCTTCATTAAGCGGTGGTTGGCCGAGTGCACTGAGGAGGCTGATCAAACTCAATTGAGGTTTACTCGCCGCCGATTTGCATTTCGGAGATGCGAAATGTGGGGGCTGCGAATCTCCGGTTCAAATCCAGATCTGTTCCGACGGCGTCGATTTTGCCGAACATATCAAACGCAGAACCCGCAATGGTGATCCCTTTTACCGGGAATTTGATTTTTCCGTCTTCGATCCAGAATCCCTGAGCGCCCCCGCTGAAGTTTCCATTCACCGGGTTGATGCCGTAGCCGGTGACACCCTTGAGGAACAAACCGCGTGTGGTGGACTGGACAATATCCTCTGGACTCGCATCTCCGGCAGCCAGGTAAAAATTATGAGATCCGATACTCGGCAGGCTGGCGAACCCGCGCCGTGAGCCATTGCCCGTGCTCTTCTTCCCCGCGCGATTGGCCACAATGGTATTGTACATGAATCCCTTGAGGATTCCCCTATCGACAACGGTGCGTCGCTGGGTGGGCACGCCCTCGCCGTCAAAGGGTTTGCTGGCGAGCCCCTTGGGTCTGAGACCATCGTCGATAATGGTTATCTTATCGGAGCCGATGCGCGCACCGCGCTTGTCACCGAGAAAGCTGGCTCCCTGTTGAACCCGCTCACCATTAATCGCCGCGAGTATTCCCCCGAGAATCGATCGGGCCACGTCCGGGTGAAAAATGACCGCTGCTTTTTGAGTATTGATCTTCTGCGGATCCAACATTTCATATGCTTTTTCAGCGGCTTTGCCACCAACGACTGCCGTGGATTCAAAATCTGAAAAAAACCGTCGCATGCAGTATTCGCCACCGGAGCATTTCTGTTCCCCCTTTTCAGCGACCACGTGGACACCAAATCCGCAGTTTGATGTCTGATAGCTTTTCAATAGCCCGTTGGAGTTGGCGAGGACGATTTCACTGGCGTTCTCGAAATAGGAAGAACCAGCGCTTTTGGTGACCCGCGAATCCTTCATCGCCTGTTGTTCGGCGTTCTTGGCCAGCTCAATCTTTTTATCCATCGGGATATCTCTCACAGATGGATCCCAAAGACCCTCAACATCGGTCAACCCCTGGTTGTCCGGCAGGCCGTTCGCTTTGTCGGCCGTGGTTACTTTAGCCATCCCTACGGCACTTTTAATCGCATTTTGCACGGCCCGATCAGAGAAGTCGTTGCAACTCGAGAAGGCCATTCGACCACTTATAAAAACCCGGAAACCGGCTCCCCCGGTGGTGGCTTCCTCGATTGTCTCTAGATCGCCGTTTCTAACCTCTACGCTCAGACCTCGATCCGCTTCGAGATACACTTCTGCCGCATCGGCGCCTTGAGCCAGGGCTTTTTTCACACAATCTTCTGCAAACAATTTGTAGTCCATAGCAGAGCTCCTCTCCTCAACGTGTTTTACCCTCGGCTACCGCCGACAGTCATTCCTCTTAGACGAACAGTGGGTTGCCCTGCGGTCACTTCTGCCATTTGACCTTTTCCGCAGATGCCCGGCCCAAAGGCCAGATCGTTTCCCACCGCATCGGTGTTGGAAATGATTTCTTGGCAACTGCCGATTAGCGTGGCGCCTTTTACGGGAATTGTCTTTTTACCGTTTTCGATTAAGTAGACTTCCCGGCAGGTAAAATTGAACATACCGGTAATGGGATTCACACTACCGCCACTGAGACTCTGCACGTAAATACCCTTCTTGGTGGTCGCAACGATATCCTCTGGCTTGTCGTTACCCGCCTCGATGAAGGTATTGGTCATGCGCGGTATCGGTAAATACCTAAAACTCTCTCGACGACCGTTTCCTGTCCGTTCCATCCCGATCTGTTTGGCAGAGAGGATATCCGTCATGTATTTCTCCAACACCCCGTTGCGGATCAATACATTTCGCTTCATCTGTGTTCCTTCGTCATCGAAGTTGATCGTCCCTCGGTAGTTGGGGAGTGTCCCGTCATCCACCATGGTGAACACATCGCTGGCGACTTTCTGTCCCAGTTTACCGGTGAACGCGCCGATCTGTTTGGCAATATTATCCGCTTCAAGGGGATGACCCACTGCTTCATGAACCAGAACACCGCCCCAGCCGTTTTGCATCACAACGTCCATCTTGCCGGCCGGACACTCCTCAGCCTTGAGCATGGCAACCGATTCACGGGCCGCATTGGTCGCGATTTCTTCGGGAGTGACCTCCTCAAACATTTCAAAACCGGAGTGCCGGCTCAATCGCTCTCTGCCCATGTGGCGGGTGCCGTTCCCCTCGCCGAGGGTTTGAACGATAAAGAAGAGCAGGGGCAGCTCATCGGATAACAGCAGTCCCTCACTGTTGGCGATGGTACGTCCTCTGACTTCGTCGTAGTAGGAGATGGAGGTCATTTTGATCTGGGGATCGTAGGAGAGAGCAGCGTCATCGGCTCGCTTCATCACGTCGAGGCGTTTGCTATCGGCGACTTGATCCAAAGGTACTCGAACACTGACAAAAGAATCACGCTCAGCACTTCCGATATCCACCGGCGCCACTGCTTTGGTATCTTTTGCAATATACGAAGCAACCTCGGCGGCGCGCATCAGTTTGTTTTCCTCGAGGGAATCTGTATAAGCATAGCCGGTCTTGATTCCGGAAATGACCCGAATCCCGGCCCCTTGAGTAATGCCGAAGACAGCGGATTTGTACTTGGATTCCTCCATCACGATTTTTCTGGAAATCCGATGTTCCAGATAGACTTCAGCGAAATCACCCCCCTTCTCGAGTGCTTTGCGGATCACCTTGTTCAACAGAACTCGGTCAACTTCGGCCTTTGCGGGTGAAGACTGTGCGGGGGAGATTTGCGGTGCTCCGCCACAGGAAAACAGGGATGAAAGCATTGCCGGCGCGGTGGCGATGACAACCCCACCCTGAAGGCTCTTCTTGAGAAACGCTCGCCTGGGGATATCCTCAACTCGATACAAATCAATACTCATGCACGACCTCCTGTAACAGTCGACTATTCTTTCCGTTCGCTACCATAGGGCAACTCGCCTTGGTTTGCCACCCTTGGTCACAACAAGCGATTCAACCTGTAGCAGAACCGGTTATCGGCGAAAATTCTGCAGTTTTTTTCATGAAAACGCATTTTTCTGACTAGGGTGAATTTTATCTACCTATCACCGATTGGGCCATCTATAATGGGGTCACTAAAACGCTCAAGTGAGGAGGTACAATGATGCGCACTACCACCATGGTCTTGATCACTCTTTTTCTCCACTGGTTCGTCGGCTGCGAACCATCCCGAGACACTGAACAAAACGGCGCTGGGGATGCGGATACCGACACGGATACCGATTCAGATGCCGATGGGGACACGGACTCAGACGCGGACGGGGACGGGGATGCGGATGCTGATACGGACAGTGACTCTGATTCCGGCGGGGACGCGGATACCGATACCGACACGGACAGTGATTCAGATACAGATAGCGATGCCGACTCTGACACGGGTACTGACGACATTGGCCCGCCGATTCCGGAAACCTGTGAAGAGGCCGAGGAGGAGGCCACTTCAGTGGGGTGCGAGTTCTTTGCCGCCGACCTGGAGAACTCCGCCCAAAACGCCCCCTACGCCATCGTCGTTTCCAACCCCCACCTGGACCAGAACGCCGAGATCAAACTCGAGCATGGCAATTCGGGCGAGATCTACTCCGCCACGATTGAGCCGCTTCAATTGCTGCCGATCGATGTGGCCTGCACCAGCGGATGCTTGGTCGAGACCCAGGCGGTCATGCAACAGGGGATTGGCCAGAGCCGCGGGTTCCGCCTCAGCTCTGATGTGCCGGTGTTGGCCTACCAGTGGAACCCGTACGGTCAGGAGATTCACAGCACCGACGCCTCCCTGCTCATTCCGATCACCAGTCTCGACGGGACCTACATCGTCGCCGGGTGGCATGCGGGTTCGCCCGGCACTGAGGATCGGTCCCAAGTGACCATCGTCGCCTCACAGAACAGCACTTCTGTGTCGCTTATCCCGTCGGTCGATGTTGCCGCACTGAACGGGGTGGGTCCCTTCACCGCCCAACAGCAATCCCCCTCGATCACCCTCAACGCCTATGATGTGCTCACTTTTCAATCGGCGGTGTTTGGCGCGGACCTGACCGGCACTGTGATCCAGGCCGACAAGTCCGTGGTGGTCTATGGCGCCCACACTTGCGCCCACTCCCCCACGGAGGATTACGTGGCCTGCGATCATGTCGAAGAACAGGTGCTCCCACTGAGCGCCTGGGGCATCAGCTCTGTCCTCGCCCACCATGGCCCGCGCCAAAACTGCTCGGAGCAACCCGATGATCCGGCCGTGTGGCGTCTCATCGCCGGAGCCGATGATATCACCGTCTACTTCGATCCGCCGGCGCCGCAGCCGATTGGTTCGTCGTACGCCTTTGCCGAACAGGGGGAGTTGCTCGAGTTCCTCAGCAGTGACGATCACATGGCCCTGGCCTATTACGACGAGCCGGACGATCCCTTGCATCCCGAGGCACCGTTTTTGGCCTACCAGATGATGACCGGCTGGCAATATCCCAGATGCACCGGAAACGAGGGGGATCCGATGATGCTGCAGGCACCCGCGGCCGGACAGTACTTGGATCGATATGTCTTCAATACCGATGACGTGTTTGATTTTGATTACGACCACATTATTGTCGTGCGCCGAGCCGGCTCGACCATCGAGCTCGACTGCATCGGCGTGCTCAATGGCTTCACCCAGGTGGGCAGCACGAGCTGGGAGGTGTTGCGGTTCTACATCGACGATCCACTAAACTCCAACAGTTGCCAAGATGGGGCGCACGTGATCAGCGGCGACCAACCCTTCGGGCTCTCGGTGGTGGGGACCTCCTATGCGAACTCGTATGGCTATCTCGGCGGAGTGGGGGTGCGACCGATCAATCCGGACCCGATTATCGAATAACGGGGACAACCAACATTGACAGGGATTGGTCCAATCTCCTTCTGTGAGACGTTTACTCTCTGAGCCGGGTAAATGTTGAGGGAAAGACCTGTTTATTCGATGCCCGACTTGGCAGAGCTTAAAAGGAGGCTGACGAGATGTACAGAGTTTGTTGTGGAGCGATTTTGGCGGTCGCACTGGCAGTGGGAGCATGTGAGTACGCGGATAAACCACTCGAGATGGCACGAACCGAGCAGGAATTTGTGGTAGCCGAAAAAATTGTCTATTGCCTCTCGTGGTGCAAGCGCGAATACCGACGCTGTTTGGACAGCGGGTACGGCGAGGCCTATTGCAAGAGTGATCGAGAGCTCTGTTTCGACAGCTGTTACGAGGAGTAGTGCATTAGCCACAATCTGTACAGAGACTGGACAACATTCCATCCTCTGTGACGCAATAGATCGGGGCGCCCAAGGCAGTGCAGTCACAGCAAATGTACCCCGCCGGGCATTGTCCGTGGGCGCAGTTTTCCAAGGTGCAGTATCCCAGTTCACCTTCGTTTCGGTTGAGGCAGAATTGGGCATCAAATGATTCACAGTCCGAATGGTAGCGGCGCTCTTCTCCGACGCCGGTTACTTCTTCGAAATCAGTTGACGGATCCCCAGTGTCGGTATCTACGCCGCTGTCCGGACTGAAATGTTCCTCGTGACCGTCCGGATTGGGGTGACAGGTTCGACTGACCTTTTGGTAGAAAAGACCCTTGTTGATCCCCCAATTAAAGGTCCGGAAAGTCGATTCAAATACCCGAGTTGGTTAGTCCATACCCAGTCGAATCGACGAGGTGAAAAATAACAACATCAGGTTAATTTTCCATATTTGTTGTATTGTTTTTAAAATAATAGAGTCTCGATGATCGATGATTCGGATAATTTTGGTGAGCTTTTGTCAGGTTTTTCGGTGAGGTTCTAACTCCCCAATAACATTTTTTTTTGAGAGGTGTAGCGATGAGACAATTACTCCTGATGAACCTGTTGGCGATTATCGTTGGCGGACAGTATTTTGTGGCATGTGGTGGTGACGGAGGGGAGGCTTCCGGTGATGCTGATACGGACACGGATGCCGACGCGGATACCGATACCGACACAGACACGGATACGGACGTCGATACGGATAGCGATGCCGACACGGACGCGGATTCAGACACGGATTCGGATACCGATGCCGATTCAGATACGGATACCGATGCCGATTCAGACACGGATTCGGATACCGATGCCGATTCAGATACGGATACCGATACCGATTCAGACACGGACACGGATTCAGACACGGATTCGGATGCCGATACCGATTCAGATACGGACACCGATGCCGATTCAGATGCTGACACGGATACGGACACGGACATGGACACGGATACGGATACCGATGCTGATTCAGATACGGACACGGATGCGGATACGGACACCGGTGCTTACTTGCGGTTCATCACCCGCTGGAAAACAGACAATGCGGGGGAGTCCGACGACAACCAGCTCACCCTGCCGCTCGTGTCCAACGGGAATTACGATTTCACCGTCGATTGGGGGGATGGAACCCAGGACACCATCACGAGCTGGGACAGCCCCGCCACAACCCACACCTATTCTGCGGCCGGAACCTACCTCGTCAACATCAGCGGCCTGATTTCAGGCTGGTCGTTTGCCCACGCCGGGGATCGGGAGAAACTGCTCGAGATCCTCAATTGGGGCGAGTTCGGCTTGGGCACCACCCATAGCCAATTTCACGGATGTACCCATCTGACCATCAGCGCGACCGACACACCGGATTTGACCGGTACGACGAGCTTTGCCCGAATGTTCTCCGGGTGCAGCGCACTGACCCAAGTGCCGGGAATGGAAACTTGGGACACGTCGGCAGTCGATGAAATGAATGACATGTTTGGGAGAGCGAGCGCCTTCAACCAGGATCTCTCCCTTTGGGATACTTCCAATGTCAACACCATGGAGCTCATGTTCTGCAATGCCACCTCGTTCAATGGGGACATCTCTGGTTGGGACACCTCCAACGTTACGGAGATGCGGTGGATGTTTCTCGGCTGTGCCGATTTCAATCAGGATATTGCCGGGTGGGATACCGCCGAAGTCACCGATATGAACTCCATGTTCGCACATGCAGCGTCGTTCAACCAGGATATTTCCCAATGGAAGACAGGAAAGGTTCGCTGGATGTTCGATATGTTCTATGGCGCGTCGGTCTTTAACCAGGACCTCTCCGAGTGGGACACGTCCAATGTCACCGATATGTCCGGGATGTTCGGTGAAGCGGTGGCCTTTAACCAGGATATCTCGAATTGGGATGTGGGCAATGTGACGAACATGTTCTACATGTTTCGTGATGCGTCTTCCTTTAATCAAGACATCTCCAAATGGAATACGAGCAAGGTGACCACTATGGCCCGAATGTTCCGCAACGCGACATCATTTGATCAACAACTTGGTGCGTGGGATATCACCCAAGTCGAGAATATGACCGATATGTTCTACGGCGTCACTTTGTCCGTGGAACACTACGATGACATCCTGATCGGCTGGGAGAGCCAAGACATTCAACACGAGGTGACCTTCCACGGCGGAAATTCAAGCTACTCCGCCGGAGCGGCGGCCACCGCGCGGGCCAACCTCATCGCCGATCACAATTGGACGATCAGCGACGGGGGACAGCTGTAGAGCTGCCTATGGAGGGCCATAGTCGTTTTCCCGGTGAGACTATTCCTGAACAGTGGTGTCGTATCGGACGCCCTTGGGAACGGGCACGGGCTGGGCGACGGTGTAGCCGTGGTCACCTTCTGTTTTTCGAGAGGAATCGACCGCCACAAAAGCGGTAAATTTAGACATGAGGCTGTAGGCCAGCGCCAGGTTCTTGACGTTGGCTCGAAGCTCACCCGGGTCCATGTGCCAGGTTCCGTGATCGACCAGGTCCATTATTTTCATCCTCGCCCAGACCTGGCGGATAGCAGGACGGTTTCGCCGTTGGTCAGCGGAAATCGGAACACTCAACCGATAGCGCTTGCCTCCGATGCGTCCTCTGATCTTGACTTTGTCGGTGAGCAATCCATTGTAGCGACCAGTGACCACAACCGGGCGGCCGGCCCACAGGTCCGGTATTCTCGAGGGGTAGACTTCTGTCACCTCCATCTCGCCGAAATCCAGCTCGATATCCGAAAAGGCGGGATGGGAGATGCGCTCGAAAAAGTCGTCTATTGCCTTGCGGTCGGCCCGGTTGTCCCCTTGCCCCACATAGGCGACCGCCCCTTGCCCGATCTTGGCCATCCGTTCGAGCAGGTATCGATTGGGTGATGAACCGACGCCAAAGCTGAAGATGCGCGATCGGCCGAGCTTCTTGTGGATGGCGTGGAGTATTTCGGCTTCGTTGCCGATGAACCCATCTGTCATGAACGTCACCACGCGGACCCGGCCTTCCTCGTGGGGGAAATCGAGCGCAGCCTTTATTCCTTCGATCATCATCGTGCCGCCCTCGCCCTCCAATTCCTCCAAGTACTGAATTCCCCTGTTCACGTTGCTCCAGGTGGCCGGAACCGGCGCGCGACCCAACTTGGAAGACCGGCTAGAGAATCGAATGATTTGAAACGTATCCCGCTCATCCAACTTCGAAAGCACACGTTGGACTGTGTTCTTGGCCGTCTCGATGGGCCAGCCGTTCATGCTGCCCGAGCAATCCAATACGAAAACGTGCTCCACCGGAGCCCTTTTCATGTACTGCTGGTCTTCAGGCGGTGTGAGGACAAAGGTGAAATACCCGTTGCGATCGTCTTCGTGGGCTAAAAACGCGCTCTTCATTTTGTCTCCGGCCACTTTATACTTGAGGATGAAATCACTGTCCGGATTGACTGATCCCGCTGCCAGGGTAATGGTCCTGCGGCTGTCGCTCACCCGCTGCACATCGATGGGGTGAGAGGTGCTCATCACGTTTTCGATGCTCACGCCGGCTTCCAGATCGATCCGCATGGAGAAGTCGTGCTCACTCTCTTTGTCAGGTGATAAATACGGCACCTCTGTTTTCTGTCCGGATGCGCCATTCGCTCCGTGAGGTGCGGCACCGATACCGTCTCCAGTACCCGGTGGGTTGAACCGGGGGCCGACGACGGTCGGAAAAGTAAAGACGTATTCCCCGTCACGAAAGGGAAGGGTGTTGTAATAGGTCAGTTGAATGTCGATCTCTTTTTGAGGTTCGATATTCGCCACCTTTTGGGTGAACACATTCGGTCTCTCCTGAGTCAGCAGGCTCGCGGTATACCCCGCTGATCTGGCTTCGCGATAAATCCTCTCGGCCTGTCTCCGCTCCCGGATAATCCCGCGAATGGTTCTGTCTCCGATCTTCATCAGAAACTCGCTGACCGCCGCGTTCTGGGGCAGGGGAAATACGTACACCACCTCGATCTTTTGATCGTAGGGGTTGTGGTACTGCTGCTCCACCTCCACCGAAGCAACATACGCATGGATCGCAGCCCGCACCTCGGTGTGCTCGAGGGGCAGGGGAATTGTCTCCTTCTCACCGGGGATCACCGCTCTCAATGCCGGAGGATCTCCGGGCTCGCTGTGGCGGCGGTCATCGCGACTATCACTGCGAGCCACAACCCAGAGCTCATCGGCGCCGGCCAAGTCAATACCCAGACTCTTGGCTGCCTCGTACTGCGCAAAAGCCAGCTCTCTGCGGTTCCTGGCCTGTTCCTGTTTTTTTGATCGCCGCCTGTCTTTCTCGTTGTCAACAACCTCAACGTGCGCGTAGGAGCTAAGTTCTGATCGGCGGATCCTCGATCCAATCTCGATGATTTCTTCCACATCATCCGACGAGGGATCAGCAGAGGATTCTCCTTCAATCGCCTCTGCTCCTCCCCATTCCGAAATATAGGCTGCGTCGTCATCGTAGTCGGTGGCCTCTTTGGCGACCGGTTCCGGCATGGCAGCTCCTGGTGGTCGTTGCGCAACACCGCAGCCAAACCAGATTGCGCCGATAAGCAGCGATGCGATTGCGCAGCCAAATAGTGTTCGTGTTGATAAGTTCCTCACAATCTCTCTCCTTTGTCTATCGCTGTTTTCCCCTGTCATTTGACGACTCCTCGAGTAGCACCTTTGCGCTGACCGGTTTTCCCCGCTTGTCGGCCAGGGCGATTGTCCTGATTTCGTACGCGACTCTCTCGGGTCCACTTTCGCGCATGTGAATCGTGGCGACCCGCTGCTTCCCTATTGGTAGTTGGTGTTTCGTGCTGAACGCGGCGATGATGATGCGCCCCCCGGCGAGCGCTGCGGGATCGTAGTACGGGGCATCTTGAAATCCGGGATGGTCCGCACCTTCGACACCCACAATCTCCGCTTCCCCTGCGATGACAACCACCTCTACCTGGTAGGCGGCCACTTCCCTCTCCAGTGACTCCAGAAGGACCTGCACCGGGGTAAAGCGAACCCCGGCACCAACGCCCCTGCTCTCGTATCGCATCGCCTGCCGCGGAATCGCATTTCTGCTCTCGCATGCGGTAAAACAGGTGATACACATCACAGCCGTAATGACGAACCGGCGATTCATCTCCCCACTCCATTACCGAGCGCAACCGCCCTCCTTGCGATTCGATCCACATCTTCCGGAGTTCTCTCCCCATCCTCCGCTTTCCCCTGCGCTTCAATCGCCTGAGCCAGCACAAGTGCGTCGACGATGTTTACGGTACCATCGCCGTTCACGTCGTCCGGTCCGGCGGTCACCACCGGGGATTCGGTTGATCCGTCAATCGATAAATCGAGGAACAAGCCCGCACAGATCACGATCGCAACCGAAGCCGCTGCTGCCAGGGGCACGATCCATCTCATGGTCTTCCCAGACCACCTGACGCGGCGGATTTCGGTACTCCGCTCGGCGATGAGCTCCAGGATTCGCGCATCCCGATCCATTGGTGTTTGAAACTGCCGAGCCGGCATCGCCATCTCGTCTGCGATCTCGTTAAAAAAAACCAACCGCTCCCGGCATTCACTGCACGATTCCACATGCGCAACCGAGTCCTTTCCACCTTCCCCGGTTCGCACCAACTCCAGTTCCAGGTCTGTCAAATGCTCGCTCATACCCTGTAAGCGCACGACTCCCCCAAAAGGTTCACAGCTTTTTTCGTTTTTTTGCTATTTTATTTTTCTGAGTTTTTTCAGCGCGTTGTGAAGGCGGGACTTGGCGGTCCCAACGGGAATGTCAAGTGAAGCGGCGATCTCATCCAAGGACATGCCGAGCCCGAATCTCAAGATGACGACCTCCTTGTGCTCGTGAGAGAGGAGGCGAATCAACCGCTCGAAATCCCCTTCAAATGATCGATTCCATTGAAGATCAACTCCGTCGAGATGATCACTTGTCAACGGCACAACCTTCTTGCGCTTTCGCTTGAGCGAGATGCAGTGATGCTTTACCGCGGGATATAGATAGGCCCTCATCGAGCTCGTCAGCTCGAACCCCGGAAATCTCTTCAGCAGATCGGAAAAGACCGACTGCATCGCATCAAGGGCGTCGTCCCGACTCCCCAAAAACTGCCAAGCCAACGAGACAACCCAATCCCGATGCCGTCGATAGAGAAGCGTCATGGCCTCGGCATCGCCCTGGTTGGCAAGATCCACAAGCGCCTTGTCCTTTGGTTCATCGACGCCCATCAATGCTCCTCGAGTCGGCGAAGAAGAGAATGAAAGTTCAGCTCAATTGTGTTTCATTCTCATCTCTTTGCCAAGAGGGAGGTCGTTAAATGACCCGACCGGGTTGGTTTTTACCTATGCGCTACGATGAAGTGGAACAACAAGGGGGCATCGATAGGGGGCTATTCGGCGGCCAAGGCGAGGTGAACCAGCAGGCTACCGACGACACCTCTGTTCTTCTTACCGGTGTTCACACATCCGCAGCCGCCTCCGTCTGAACCGTCGTCATCATCGTCGTCGCTGTCGCTGTCGCTATCCCCATCACTGTCGCCGTCACTGTCCCCATCGCTGTCGCCGTCGCTGTCCCCATCACTGTCGCCGTCACTGTCCCCATCGGAATCGCTATCGGAATCGCTGTCAGAGTCGCTATCGGAGTCGCTGTCAGAGTCGCTATCGGAGTCGCTATCAGAGTCGCTGTCCGAATCTGAGTCCGAATCCGTATCAGCGTCCCCTGCGGGCACATCGCAACCAGCTTCTTCCACTGCTGCAGGGATGTCCACAAGGCCATGCCCGAAATGATCGTCCAGTCCGGAATCACCCATATCTTTGGCGGTCTCTTCCAATATTGCCCGGATTTCGCTGGCATCCAGCCCGGGATCGCACGTTTTAACCAGCGCGGCCGCGGCTGCGACCACCGGACTGGCTTGAGATGTACCGGCATAGTAGAAATAGGCCGTGTCATCGTTTTCATCTATCCCATCCGAAGTATCAATCGCAGCTTGAACCGGCGCCTCGTACGTACCATCGCCATTTTCGTCCTGAAGCTGGCCGCCTACGGCATCACCACCCGGTGCGGTGAGATCGATCCAATCCCCGAAATTGGAGAAATCGGATTTCTGGTCGTCATAAAAGTCAATGCTCGAGACGGCGATCGCATCTTCGCAATAGGCCGGGTAAGACGGAGTAGACACATTGTCGTTTCCTGCGGCTGCCACGACCAGCACCCCTGCGTTGACAGCGTCGGTAACAGCGTCGCAATACCCGCCGTCTGAGGCACCACCCAAGCTCATGTTGATGATGTCCACCCCTTCACTAACCGCGTATTCCATTGCGGCAATGATATTCGTATTGCTGCCGGAGCCGTTGGCATCCAATGCCTTGAGCGGTAGAATCGTTACACCATAGGCGATTGAGAAAGTTCCTTTGCCATTGTTTGTGGCCTCGGCGATGGTGCCGGTAACGTGTGTGCCGTGCCCGTTTTCATCGTCCGCTTCATCATCGTTGTTCACATAGTCCTTTCCGGACAGAAGTGTTTGCTCATCCCAGTCCTCATGAGTAAAATGCACGCCGGTGTCGATGACGGCCACGGTGATGTCTGCAGATCCTGGCGTGAACCCACTGTCCATTTCCCAAATCCGTTCCATACCGACATATGCCAACGGAGCGCCGAACCTTTCCCACAAGGAGACACCGTTGGAGTCCTCACCGTCCTCGGGAAATGCCAGGGCGTAAGAGATCCCTTGGGGCTCGATTCTCCTCACCCGTGCATCTTTACGGACAGCCTCGATGACGGCCTGGTCTGATATTCGCTGATCGACTTTTTTGGCCGCGAGAAATTTTGTGTGGCCGTACTCGTTCGCGATCACCAGATTGTGCTCTTTCAGTACTTTATGAACGGTTTGCCAGGTGGTGTTTGCGTGGAAAAAAACCGCGAACTCACCGGGAACGGTGGTCGGTTTGTCAAGGAGGGTATTAATCCGAGCCATTTTGCCCGGCTCTGCATGGCAGGGAAAAATGAGTGCCAGGCTCAATATCGCCAACACAGGGGTCAATAAAATTTGGTGCATTTTCATTTTTGCGTACCTTTCATCTGCATTGTTGTTGCTCTAACAACCAGAAAACTTTAGGTTTTTTTCTTTTGTTATCTCTTAGTTTTCTTGTCTATATTCGTTTTTTAATTCTTTCTCAAAGTCTTAGTGTAGAAAAAAACTTAAAGTGGATGGTTTTTTTCTTCTATCGTGTAATTTTTTTACAGGTCTTTTTTATCGACTCGCGTTCGATCGAACAAGATTTGCGTTCACACTCTGAAAACTAGGCAGAATTACGAGAGAAACTCTATATAATGGCACAGAGAGTGGGTTGTCTAGGTTGTGTCCGAGTGTTAGAATTTCGCTTCAATTCTTCAAGGATTTTTCGAGTATACCAGTACGATGATCGGTGAATAGTGTAATTTTTTGCCTTTTGTGTATTTTCTCGAGTGGGATCCCAGCCGGGTATTGGGCCGGAAGCGACTCGACCAACCTCACGGAGACTAAATAAGGCACTAGTGCTCAAGCTCAAACTCAATTGGGGCTTTGGCGCGATCGATCTCACCGCCGTGGGATCAGAAACACCAAACCTTTTTTTTGAACCTACTCCTCTTGCGCGGCATTGAATTTGTAGGTTCGGTGCTACTACGGGATTCGGTCGAAGGTTAGGTTTTTCTCAAGAGAAAGGAGAATGCAATGGCTATGAAAAAGCTCGATTGTCGTCGGTCACTGGTCTGTTCAATGGTGGCGTTGGTTTTTCTGGTAACGGCCTGTACTGAGCTCGATGCAGAAATTGCGTCAACCGGACAGCTACTCGACGCGACTGCCGAGGGATTGGGTCTCCACCCGATGACCCCCACAAATGCGCACTGGCAGCCGTGCTCTCTGTACATCAATGCCAATGATGGGCGGGCAGAATGCGCCACTTTGGAGATGCCACTGTTTTGGGATAATCCCGATGATTTCAGAACCACCTCGGTATTTGTCAAACGGGTGCGCGCGTTGAGCGGTGTGGCCCAAAAGCAAATCTGGATGTTGAGTATGATGGGGGGATTCGATTTTCAGGCCGCGTTGGATTACTTTCACTATGCTTTTCCCACTGCCGACATCTACACGTTTGACCATCGTGGGGTGGGTAACTCGGACGCCTTGGTCTGCCCAGATCAAGAGGCGATTGCAAGCGACGGCGGCGAGACCATTACAGAGAATGAAATTAGAGATTGTATTGACCATCTGACCTTGGTGTACGGCGATGCGTTGGGGGCCTACGGAACGACTTTTGCGGCCATGGATCTCGCGGCCCTGATTGACGCGAGCGGCGAGGCGGATCAGGACGTCATTCTCTATGGCGCATCTTATGGTAGCTATCTCGTGCAAAGGTATCTACAATTTTTCCCCGACCAGTCAGACGCCATTGTCTTGGAGTGTATCGCGCCGCCAGATTTTTCTACGAAACTGGATGATCTATTCGGAAATCTGGTCGGTCGGCACCTGCTCTCATTGTGCGCTGATGACGAAATCTGCTCCCAAAAATTGGGCCCCAATCCGCACCAGACTGTCCGCGCCCTATATCAAAAGATCGCCAATGGTCACTGCCCCGAGCTTGGTTTGGACAAAGCTGCCCTTCAATTCGCCAGCCTGCGCTTATTGCACAACCAAACCACCGCCAGCTTGTTGATGCCCATGTTCTACCGCATGGACCGTTGCAATGAGTCTGATCGAGCTGCGCTCAATCGGTTTTGGAACGTGGCGCTTTTTGGGGGGCCGTCCCCCACCTCGCTGGGCTATCATCACCAGGCCCTTCATTTCAATGTACGTTACTCAGAGCTATGGGCCCATCCGCTTTATGACCTATTCAACCTGGATCGATTGTATCTCAAGCTCGAGCAGCGCTGTCTTTTCTGTTTTGGCCAAGGACCGATGCACGCTTCGAACTATGAATTGTGGCCCAGATACAATGATCCGCACGACAACCAGTGGGCCATGACCGATCAACCCATGCTCATGTTTCAAGGGATGATGGATCCGTATACCCCTTATCCACAAAGCCGGTCAGTGGCATTGAACTATGATGGTCCCGGTCAAAACTATTTGGCCTTCCGGTATGCGGGCCACCAAGTGGTCGGTGCCAGTCCGTACTTAACCGAGAATGGTGTGGGTTATTGCGCGGCTGAGCTGTTGATGGGCTTTATTCATGATCCCACCGCTGCGATAGATGCTTCGTGTGTGTCCCGAGTGCTTCCGCACAATTTTGCTGGAGATCCAGCGACGAGCCAATTTTTCTTCAACACTCCCGACTATTGGGAAAATGAATAGAACGACACGTTTTTTGCGCGAGTCCTTGGGTTTAAGCCATAACCAGGGGACAGGTCCGGATCCCTTTCGTGAAAAGTTAAAGCCGTTTGACTCGCTTGGCGATCAGCTTGTGGATCTTGTCGTAGCTCGGTGGTGGCCCTTTCTGGATGCTTTTGCCCTCGATAAACACGGCGTCGACGATACCCCACTTGGCGACGGCTTCGTGTGATGACGTATCGATTTCTCGAAACTCCACCTTGTCGCCAAATTCAGTAGCGGCTCGCTTGGTCCGCTCGTAGACGAGATTCTGTGCGAAACACCAACCGTTCGAGAAAGCAGTGACGTTGACCTTGCCAAGGACAGGCTCGGGCAGCTTGACCTTCTTGGGGAACCAACGTGGCGGACGGGCGTCGTCGGAAAACGGTTTCCACAACAGACTCGCAATCCCCTGCCGGTCAGCCTTGCGGTAGCCGTGCTTCCTGAACCACGAGGCTTTCATCCAGAACGGGAGCCACACGCCCCAGGCCGCCATTCCCTTGGCGCCAAGCGCTCGTGCATCTTCCTCTGCAGCGGCGAGGAGCGCCTTGCCCATTCCCCGTTTCTGGAAATCGCCGCGTCCCTGTTTGTAGCCATGAACGTGGATGCAATAGATGAAGTAGAGCCCAGACCCGTCGACGTGCGAATGCTCGATCGGACCATATTGGATCATGCCCCCTTCAACGCCGTTGTCGTCCACCGCGAGTTTGGCGCGCAAACCATGGTGCTGTTGGCATCGCTCCACCCATTGCTGACGTTTTGGCCCGGCTTCCTTGGCGTCATCCGACCAGTCTTCCAAACACAGACAAAAAAGGTCCTTGTTTCCTTCGTCGAGATCGATAACTTTCATCCTGTGACCTCCTACCTGGGCTCTGGCGTATAACCCGTAAAAAAGGAAGCATATCGGGCCAACTTTTTCAATCAAATTGTCTGCTCGCCATCACAATGAGAAAGAACTTCATTTTACTCTGAATCCCGTTTGACTATGATGAGCGTTACATCATCGTTGTGCTCGTATCCTGCTGTCGATTTGAGAATTCGATCACGCAGCGCCTCGGTCGAAAGTTGGCCGTGGTTCTCAAGTTCGGTCCTCAGTCGGTCAGTGCCATACATCTGCCCCGCGTCGTCTTTTGCCTCGATTATTCCGTCGGTAGTTAGCAGCATCACATCACCTTCAGACAGGTGTAAGTGATTCACAGAATTGAGCTGATCAATTTCCGGTACGACGCCCAACCACATACCTTGGGTTTCTACGGTATCCACTGCTTTTTTTGCTTTCCTGAAGACGAGAACATCCTGATGAAGACCAGAGTAGTGAATAGTGCCATCAGAACCGATTGCAAGTAGCATGAAGGTCATGTACTTACTTTCACCGAGCTTCTGAATATTGTCGTATAGGACTTGATTCACGGAGGCTATTATTTGGTCCGGAGTCTTGTCCTCCAACGCCGTTAGAGCATGATTGAGGGCCGTTTGCGCCATCATCATCACTAGTCCGGCGGACACACCGTGTCCCGAGACATCACCGATGGCAAGCCAGTATTTATTTTTAGTCCGAATTACATCGTAGTAGTCCCCCCCCACCGAGTCCGCTGTCTGCATATATCCCGTAATCTCATAGCCCGGAATGATCGGATTCTTAGGCAGAAGAACCGTTTGGATCTTCTTGGCCAGTTGCATCTCACCCCACAATGCATTTTTGGCGTGGTTGACCTCTTGGTAGGCGATCTCCAATTCGAGGGTGCGCTCCTTCACAGTCGCTTCCAGCTTTCGTTTAGCTCTTTCTAGACGCCGTACATAGAGTTTTACACTGACAAAGATGGAAGCCGCAAAACTCAATACGTAAGCAATGAACGCCCAAATGGTACGATACCACGGGGGCAATATAACGAAGCGATAGATAGCTTCTCGACTTTGAGTATCGTAGCAGTTCTTGGCTCTCACCTTGAAGGCGTAGCTACCCTCAGGCAGATTGGTGTACTCCCTGAAAGTAGAGCTGGACCAACCGCTCCATCTGTCGTCAAAGCCCTCCAATTTGGTCTCATATTCCGTGCGCTCAGAGTACTCAAAAAATAGCGCCGAGTATTGAAACCCAAGTCCGTTTTCTGCGTACGGCAATTGGGGTATCGATGTAGCCGGTTGATCAATACTCAATTGTCGGTAGTGTTCTCCAATTCTGGAATCTTCATCAACATTATTGCCCAAGAACAATACTCGCTCGCTATTCGTTTTCACCTCCCTGATCAGCGTGGTAAACGGCGCTTCATAGTCCTTTTTAACGTTCGGATCATAGCGAAACAGCCCCGCCTTAGCCGGCATCCAGGCCACACCGTCTGGATCGACATGTACTCTGCCCTGATCGTTGGAGATTGATCGAAACGGTCGGCTATCTGCTTTGTACCGGCCATCTGACTGCTGCGTCAATATCCCGTACACTCCTACTGGAGATACCAACCATCGTTGTGGACCGAGCTTCCGAATGTCGTCCATCGGTTCATCGATCGCTCCAAAGGCCGCATTCATTTTCGTCGCAGGTGCAAATGACTCATTGCTCCCATGCTCGGTATGTTCTGTTTGCTCAACATATATCTTCTTTTGCGTCGCCAATAAGATGCGGTCGCCGTCGACTGATAGGTTGTTGCGCCTGTTGGTCGGCAAACCGTGATCAGTGGTGAATCGAATCACCTCTATGTCATCGAGGGCGCTTGACTTGAACTTTACCTGGAGAATTCCGGATTGTTCTGAAGCCAGCCAAAGATCCCCATTAGGTGTTTCATGACACTTGCGGATAGTCTCGTCTATCCCCGGTAGTTTACCGTGGTAAACAAATGTGCGATCCACGTCTGCCGGTTGGTCAGACTCTATCCGCTCTAGTACGCCAAGACCGCCCTGACTGTTATCGGACAGGCCGAGGTAAAAGCGATTCTTAAACCGCTTCGATCGGCACACGTCATAGGGAGAAACCGATTTTGCGTCGTCAAGTAAAACTGCTTTGCCGTCACTGATGATCTGCCCTACATCAGCTGCCACCAACAGCACGCTGCCCGATGATAAAAAACCCCATGCGGTCTGTCGAGGTATGCCGTCGATCAATTCAAATCTGTGGGAGTCATCTTTTGTATTGAGCACATAATCGGGCAGTCGCGAGACACCGAACAGGAAGGTCCCGGCGTAGATACTTCCTTGATGTCGGGTCACCGCGAGCACTGTCGAGTTTATTCCCGATTGCTTGCTAAACAAGCTCAATGGTGAGCTTGTGTGAACATAGACCACACCACCTTGGTAGGCGGCCCACAAATTTCCAAATTTGTCCGTATGTATGTCATACACGCTGTCACTCGGCATTCCGCGGTTCTTATTGACGATACGCAGCAACTTGCCGTCGATACTCAAGATCACAATCCCACCGGTTAATGTACAGATCGCAATCGCCCGATCTCCCAGACGTGCCGCAGAGTATGCATCCGATTGAATGATATAGTCATTGGCCTCATTATCGAATTTTGTAGTTTTGAGCGCCGTCTTGGTCAGGTCTTGCCCACTGGGTCGAATCCAGAATAGTCCCTGTTTTTCTGTATATAGAATCGCACTCTGGTCGTCGAATGATTCCAAAAGGTACACACGGCCGTATTGTTCTATGGGAAACGGCGTGCTCGGTGGATGTACCACTTTGCCGTTTGAAATTAACGCGAAACCGTCTGCCGAGGCCAGGTAGATAGTGTCATTTATCCCAATGGGAGAATGGGCACCGATGGGGACAATCTCCAATTTGCCCTGATGCCAACGGTAGGTTTTCAACTTGGAAATAAAGTAGATTCCATGAGTGGTGGGCACGATGGTTAAAATTTTTTCTTTCGGTGCGTGGCCCGCGGGAACCTGGCCGACCAAAGAGCGATACACCACCTGCCCGTCAAGATCCACAGCCAAATAACCCAGCTCTTGGGAGCCAGCTACATAAACTACCCCGTCCGGGCCGAGCTCAATGGCATATACTGCTTTGCCGAGAGGGAAATTCACCCGCCGCCAATTGATACCATCGAATTCCATCAGCTCCCGCGTCGTGCCAAAATAGATTACCCCGCGGCTGTCCTCAGCCACCGCCCAGACCTGTAGGTGACCGCCGTACACCTCGGGCCCGAGAATCCGAAGCGTAGGCTCTCCGATTTCCAAACCCCCGGCCACCAGGTCACTATCGACAAAAAAGAGGATCGCCAGCACAAAAAAGATCGGTGCCGTGCCTTGCCTCGTTGATAAGAGCAACCATCCAGACATCAACTATAAGCTTGAGTTCTATTTATTATTTTTCAACTTTGATTTCTAACGACCCAGGGGCGAATTCTTTTGACCGAATCCTGCGAAATGTTTAACACCTTTTGACTAGCATCATCGTGATATCATCGTCAATGGTATAGCTGTCGAGGGCAGCCAAGAGAGCATTCCTAATATGTTCGACAGGCCTCTCCCCAAGATCCCTAAAAGTGCAGCAGGCGCTTTGAACGCTCGTTTGCGGAGAAAACTATCGTTGTCTATGAGCCACAACCAGGGCCACAACCGAGGTACCAAGAGTGGCGGTACAGTGGTTGAGGCGTTCGAAATCCCCCGAGACCTTTCTATGCCAAATTAGAAGTGCGTGATTTGGGCCAGGGCGTTAGCCGCGTTTTTGAATGCTGTGCGGTCCGGATTTTGGAGCGCGGTCTCGGCAATGACGAGCTGGGCAAGAATTTGCTCCACGAGCGCTTTATCCATCTGCCCGGCGGTGAGCGCGGCTGTTGCGACCCTGCGGGCCTGGGCGATGTGCTCGAACAACTGCTTTTGATCTGCGGTTGCGGACAGGGGGTAGAGGTCTTGCTGAATGTGGGCATTGGCCGCTCGCGTGGCCCCGGCGCAGGCGATATCTGCGATGTGGAGATCGGGGCGTTGCGGTGCGAATTTGGTTATGCCACCCACCAGGGTGGGGCCTGAGCCTGTCGGCAGCGCATTGGCAATGGCTCTTCGCAGCGGAGAGTTGCCGATGTAGATCCCCCCGTCCGGCCCCACGGCGATGACCGACACGGTCTCGTCCAGCCCCTCGGCAAAGTGGCGAACCGCACCGCTCTCCCGGTTCAACAAACCCACCCCCACCCGCTCGATCAGGGTGTACCCATTCAACACGGTGCGGCCGGCCCCGGCTTGAAAGGCCAGCCCGTTGGCGCCAATGGTCACCAGGTTGAGGTTTACTGCGC
>JANQET010000188.1 GCA_028278265.1 Myxococcota bacterium | reverse complement strand
AACCGTGACGGGTACTGTTGCCGGACTTTACCGGCGTACCCGCCGGTAAAGTCCTGCAACAGTACCCCTGACGGTTTGTAGGGGATCTCGATTGCCGGTGGATGCTGCGGATCGTACGCGGCCAGCGCTTCGACGTGCCCGGCGGTGATGGCCAAATTGTCTTCGTTGCGGAGAATGGACTCGAGCACGACCTTGATCGAGAACGGCAGCCGGTTGAAATCGAGGGAGAGCTTTTCTGCCAAGCCGGGGAGACTGAAGTATTGCCCCGTGTGATTGGTGCTGTCCAAGGGGGTCAACGTACCGAAACTGTTGGTGTGGATCGATGTTGTCATAGCGTTGTCCTCAACAGGCGTGGCCTGCGTTGTCTAGCGGCGGCTTGTGCCGGGTGATCATCCCGGGGGATGACCTACAAGGGTTATATGTCCTTAAAGAGTTTCTCGCAAAGCTGCAACAGGGGTTGCCCCGGATATGTACACATCGAGGTCGAGTGACACCTCGCTGATGGTAAATTCTATTTCCGGAGTGTAATTGTGCGCACTCATTGGACAATTTGAATTCGGCCCCATCCTGGTATATAAGGGGCGTCAACTTCGACGACCGCCGGAATCGCCAACCCCAGGGGAACGGTGTACCGGCTGTCATTGAGGGAGAAGAGGGGACCAGCTCCACCGAGGTGGGGGAACAAGCCATCCATTGCAAGGAGTTTAGAAAATGAGCCGAACACAACAGTTGACGATGTTCTTGATGGCGCTTAGCGCATTGATGCTCTGTTTCGCCTGCGGCGGCAGCGATGAAGATGAGGACACGCCGGACAGCGGCGGTGGGGATACGGATACCGACGCGGACACCGATACCGATACGGACACAGACACCGATACCGACACGGACACGGATACCGACACTGACACCGACAGCGACACCGATTCGGACACCGATACCGATACGGACTCGGATACCGATTCGGATTCGGACACCGACGCCCTGCTGCCCAACGGCTCGCCTTGTACGACGAGCCCGGAATGCCAGTCCCAGCACTGCGACAACTACATCTGCTGTACAGAAGGCACCTGTTGCACCGAGACCGCCGAGTCCCAATGCGGCGCCTACGTCTGTGACGATCCCATCTTTCAGTGTTTCACCGAGTGCGGAGACACCGATGGGGAGAACGACGACATGTGCGCCGACGGCTACCACTGCGAAGGAACGGCCTGCGTGCCCGACGTGGCCAACGGAGGGGACTGCGACGAACCGAGCGACTGCGCCAGCGACTACTGCAACAACGACCTCTGCTGCCCGGGCCCGGACGGCACCTGCTGCGCCGATCCGGCCGCCGCCCCGCCAACCGAATGCACCGACGAAACCATGCCCATCTGCTCACCCGACTACAAATGCGTCGGCTGCAACGAAACCGACAGCTGCGCCACCCAATATCCGACAATGCCCAACTGCGACACCATCACCGGAGAATGCGAAGAGTGCGTCACCGACGACCACTGCCGAGGAGGCGATGCCCCTCCGTTTGATTCGTTGTTCGGTGCTTGTACGCCGGACTATGTCTGCACCTGTTGGATAGACACAACTACGACGGCGGAATGTGCCACTGTAGACTGCCCGGCTGGATATATTTGTGCCGAGGATATCGCCGATGAATCTCATCGCGTTTGTTTGAGAGAGTGTACTGTAGAACAGACTGCGATGAATGGCCTCGTCTGTGAAGAGCGAGATGACGGACCTGGAATGTCACTTGTTTGGGTTCCGGTAACCAGCTGCTACGCATTTGACATGTTCGGTGAGGACTGCTCCGGCGATTCCACGATTTGTAGTGTTGACGGTGCTGCGAGTCTTGAAGACGGCGCCTGCTCCCTGGCCGGCACCTGCAGCTTCTCCTGCGAAGACGATGGCATGGCCAATGATGATTGGTGTCCTGGCGATGCGACCTGTATCGACGAGAATGACACTGACAGTGATATGGACACCGACACCGAGCTGGACACCGACGCCAATTACGTCTGCCAGTAGTACCACGTGACGTAAACCCTGGCGGATAAGATCCTCCCCCCTGTACCCGTCTTTTCGGCGACATTCCCCGGTGCTTTGTTTGACGTTCTGATTTTTGAGCTATCCTTTTAGAAACTTCGTTGAGCAAAGGGGGGAACATTGACTGTCGTTATTCGTGCGCCTCGCGATGACGAGGAACGGACCAAAATTTATCGATTCCTTTATGAAATTTGGGCTGAGGAGTTCGGTCGTGAGATGCCGGGGATGGACCATGAGCAGCGGGTCATGCGCGATGAGTTGGATCACTGGGCCCAGCATTTCATGGCGATTGACGAATCGGGTGAGGTGATCGGTTGTTTGCGCAACAACTACTTTGCCCGGGGGGATCCCACGCCGGATTTGCAGCGGAAGATGCAGTTTCAGCAGCTGTTTGATATGTTCGATACCCGCAACATCACCTTTACCTCCCACCTGGCCCTCGAGCCGGCGGCCCGGGGTAAGACCGTGATCTCCCAGCTGATCTCCGCGGCGTTTCGGGATTCGGCACTGCAGGGCAACGAGTTGGGTACCTGTTATGCGGCGCTCAACCTGGTGCCGTTGTATTACCAGCTCGGCTTTCGACCCTATGCGCCGAATTTTCGACTTTCCGCCGGGGTCCGCGTGCCATTGATCATCTGTAGCACGGATATGTCGTATCTCACCGGGGTTGAGAGTCCGATGACCCGGCTGATATCGAAAGAGCAGGACGACCGGGGGCGCCACGCGCGGCAACTCGACCAAGTCTTTGACGGGTTCCACGATCCCGGCTTCGATCGCCACTCAACCAAGGCGCTGTGGGCCCGGCTGGCCCACCTCAACGAAGAGCCCGAGTCTTCTGACTCGACCAACCTGTTTCACGGCATCGCTGCCGATGAGCTCACCGAGCTGATGTCCCACCTGACCCGCTTGCAGGTGGCCGCGGATGAGGTGATCTACAAAAGGGAAGAGAGCGGATCGTGTATGGGGGTGCTGCTTTCGGGGAGTCTGGGGATCGGGGTCGGCGATCCCTCCAATCCCCATTTTGTTTCAATTATCAAACCCGGTGAGCCGTTCGGCGAGTTGGGAACCGTGGGGTTGGAGCGGCATTCGGCAGATGTAATCGCCCTGGAGCCGAGCGAGATCCTGCTGTTTCCGGGGGACTTCGTCGAACGGGTCTCTGCCCATTCGTCGATCGGCCAGCGGTTGACCAACAACCTGTTGCGCATCCTGGGGCAACGCATTCACGCCAACCATCACCTGATCTCTCGGCTCACCGGCAAGAGCCGGCACGAGGTTCGCATCCGGCGACAGTCGATGTTCCAGAGCACCACTTGGGACGACGCGAAAAACCGGGTGGAGTCGTATCATTTCGACACCCTCGCCGATCAGGAGGGAGAGTACGAGCGGCTGGTCTTGCAGGCGACGATCGCCGAATCGATCGAGTTCTCCCGACTGGCCAAGATCGGCCTGCAGGACGGTCAAACCGTGGTCGACCTGGGGTCGGGACCGGGCATCACCTCCACTTTGCTGGCCAAGTACTTTCCCAACAGTCAAATCGTCGGGGTGGAGCCCGACGCGACGTTGCGCGGCCGCGCTCGGGAGTTCGTTCACCGGGAGGGGATCGGCCAGTGTCAGTTCGTCGAGGGTACGGCGGAAAACATTCCCCTCGATGATCAAACCGCCGATTTTTGCTATGCGCGTCTGCTCTTTCAACACCTCCCGGATCCGGCCGCGGCGTTGGCCGAAATGAAACGGATCACCAAGACCGGGGGCATCATCTCGATCCTGGACGTGGATGATGGAACAATCGTCACCCACCCTGAGATCGAGGGTTGGCCGGCCATTCAAAAAAAGGTGGCCCAGGTCCAGGCCGAGTACGGGGGAGACCGGTACATCGGTCGCCAGCTGTTCGGAGAAATGGCGCGAACCGGTATCGACGGGGTGCACATCGATCCCATCCCGATTACGACAAGAGAGATCGACGGACGACTGTTCTACCGCATCGTGTTCGGCTTCAAACAACTGATCCTCAAGCGGGCCGGCGCCTGGAATCAAGAGGTGCAAACCGTATTTGAACAAGCCCAGTCCGTACTAGCGGACCCACACACCTTCGCCATGGTGGTGATCATGCTGGCCCACGGCCGAATCGCAGAATAGCCCACCTGGGGATCGTCCCCTTTTCGGTTGTGTCACTATCGGGTAATTTTGACAATTATTTGAAATTATTAATAAAATTGGTTTTGCCGTTGGATCGGTCCTTGATCATTGTTGCTCATCGGCATAAAAATTCGTATCCATGTCGGCGGTCGGCCGCAGTGAAACCGGAACCGTAGGGACGAAGCTCGTATTCGCTGTCGTCGGAACCTCAAGGAGCTCTCATGAAAACAAATATAAAGTGGATTAAATCACTGTTGCTGGGGATGGTGTGCCTTGGATTGGCTTGCGGAGCAACCACCTCCGGCGCACATCCCGCGATTCCTCCGGTTGCAGCGAATCCGGCGCTCCAGAAGAAGGTGGTCAAGAAGCGGGTGAAGAAAAAAGCCAAGAAGGCACCGGCCAAACCGGCCAAGCCTCCGGTGGCGATTGCCCAGGCTCAGGTGGGGCTTCCGGCGCCCCATTTTGTTCTGCCCGATCTGGAGGGCAAGTTGGTCGATTTGGCCAAGCTCAAGGGAAAAATCGTCGTGCTGGAGTGGTTCAGTCCCACTTGTCCCTTTGTGCGTACCGCTCATGAACGCTCGTTTTCGATCAAAGGAAAGGCGGTCGACTACAAGGATAAAAATGTGGTTTGGCTGGCGGTCAATTCGGCGAAGATCGACACCGATAAGAACAGCATCGAAATGAACAAATCCATGCGCAGTGAGTTTGGCTTCGACTATCCCATTTTGCGCGATGACTTCGGCAATGTGGGCCGGCTGTACGGCGCCAAGAAAACGCCCCACCTGTTCGTGATCGATGGGGACGGTGTTCTCGTCTTTCGCGGAGCGATCGACAACACCAGCGGTGGCGATTTGGACGACGCAGATCCCCCGCCCGCGCAAAACTACGTGGATCGCGCGCTCAAGAGTGTGATCGCCAAAGAGCCGGTTCATATCCAGCAAACCACCGCCTGGGGCTGAAGCATCAAGTACGCCCATTAGGTAATGGGTCGAATTGGTCTTGCCTATCCTTTCAATCGTGAATTACTATTGTTGCTAGCGAGATGAGCAGCCAATGAAGCAAAAATGGATCACTTTGTTCTCCTCCCGCAGCGGCATCATCCTCGCCGGGGCGATGATCGGCATCCTGGCGGGACTGTTGTCGTGGCTAGGAAATCCACCCAACATGGGCATCTGTGTGGCCTGTTTCGAGCGGGATCTCGCCGGAGCACTCGGCCTTCACCGGGTCGTCGTGGTGCAGTACCTGCGACCTGAAATACCGGCGTTGGCCCTGGGGTCGTTTTTCGCGGCGCTGCTGTTCGGCGAGTTTCGTCCCCGGGCGGGATCGGCCCCGTTCGTTCGCTTCGTCCTCGGTGCGTTTGCGATGATCGGTGCGCTGGTCTTTTTGGGGTGCCCCTGGCGCGCCCTGTTGCGTTTGGCCGGAGGGGATCTCAATGCGGTCTTGGGCATCGCCGGTTTGTCGGTCGGTATCGCCATCGGTGCTCAGTTCCTCAAACGCGGGTTCAGTCTGGGCCGGGCCTACCCCACCAAGAAAACCAGCGGCTATCTCTTTCCCGGGCTGATGACGGTGCTGATCATCGCCGCGGCGATTCAACCCGACTTTCTGTTCGCCAGCGAAAAAGGTCCGGGGGCGATGCGGGCGCCGGTGCTCATTTCCCTGGCTGCCGGGGTGGTGCTCGGGTTTTTGGCCCAGCGGCCGCCACGACCAGCGCCACCACCCCGATCATGAGGTGGCCGTCTCGCAGCAAAATCAGATCGCGAAAGGCGCCCATGGTGCAAAACCGCGACCGCTGGGCCAAAAACCCGAGCACCACCCCGGCAGCCAGGGAAATGAGCACCGGCGCCCGCA
>JANQET010000174.1 GCA_028278265.1 Myxococcota bacterium | reverse complement strand
GGCGGGACGGTCGAGCGCAACGGGCCGCTCACGCCGCGTCGGCGCAGGGCGCTGAGACAGGGCATCACATCGGCAAAGAGATCGAAGGCGATCCGCGGGGGGATCGAATCGAGCCCGATGATCAAAACCCGGGGGGTACCCATCGGCCGGTGATCACTTGTCAGCGGGATCGCCCGCGGTCTTCGCCCGGGAGAGCCCCCGCACCAGCTGGAAGGCGATGCGCAGTTGGTAGTCATCGATTTGCGGATCATCTCCCGAAGCGGACCGACCCTCCTTGGGGGCCAGATGCCCCGGGAGCTTGTGCTCGCTCGCGGTCGCCGCGAGGATCAGCGATTCCTCGTCCGGCTGCGGTTCGTCGCGGGACTCAATCTGCACATCAGGCACGACCCCCTGGGCCTGAATGGATCGCCCCTTGGGGGTAAAATAGCGGGACACGGTGAGCTTGAGGCCGTAGCCGTCGTTGAGGTCAATGATGCTCTGCACCGACCCCTTGCCAAAGCTGCGCGTACCGACCAAGAGGGCCCGGCCGTGATCCTGTAGCGCGCCGGCGACGATCTCCGCTGCCGAGGCGCTGGCCTGATCAACCAGGGCGACCAACGGCACGTCGCCCATCGTTCCCCCTGGACGGGCTTCGAACTGCTGGAGGATCTGCCCGTTCTTACCCCTGGTGGAGACGATCACCCCCTCGGCGATGAACAGGTCGGTCAGGCCCACGGCCTCGTTGAACACCCCACCGGGATTGCGTCTCAAATCGAGGACGATACCCCGCAGAGGGCCGCCCTGTTGGGTCAGTCCGGCGAGGGCTTTTTTCACCTCATCGGTTGTCCCGTCTTGAAACAGCCGCACCTCGAGATGGGCGAATCCCGAGGCGAGAAGCGTTGCTTTGACGCTCTCCACTTGGATGATTTCCCGGGTCAGCCGCACGTCAAACGGCTCGCCGTGTTTGGGACGGTGAATCGTCACACTCACGGGGGTACCGGGTTTGCCCCGCATCAGCCGGACGGCTTCGTCGATGCTCATCGAATGGGTGGGCCGGCCTTCGATGGCGACGATTTGATCGCCCGAGCGAATATCGGCCCGCTTGGCCGGGGAGCGGGGCATCGGCGCAATCACGGTCAGGATGTCGTCTCGCACCCCCACCTCCAGCCCCACGCCGCCGAACTGCCCCTCGGTATCAGAGCGCAGGATCTGGAGCTCCTCTGGGGTGAGAAACGCCGAGTGGGGATCAAGGGTGCGAATCATCCCCCTGATCGCGCCGAAAACAATCTCGTCCTGCCCCACCGGTTCGACATAGAACCGCTCGATATGGGAGAGCACTTTGGCGAAGAGGGTCAGCCGGTGATAGGGGCTGACCGAGCGGGGTGTGGCTGGGGCCCAGGCCAGGATGAGCAGAATCAAGCCCCCCAGCGCCAGTGCGAGGGAGCGAATCAGTTTCTTTTTTCGGCGAACAACCATCGTTTTCAACACTCCTCCCCGGCAGTCTACTTTGCCCGTACCTTTTGAGCAATCCTACCGTGGAGGAGTGAGACGGCATCAGGGGGAAGTCACCCCATAGGTGCGCTGAACCGCTGATTTTTGCGCAGTCACTTCGTTTCGATGCACAAGGAACAGATTGTCGTAGTCGTTGTCGGGAATTGCACCCAGCGGCGGTACCGCGCCCAACTGGGTGATGATATCGTCAATCGTGTTGCTGTGGCCCACCACCAACACCCGGCCACCCAGGTGGTTGGCGAGGATGTAATTTCTGATGCCCACATAGTTATTGGCGTCGATGACCACCGGCGCGAGGGCCAGGTCCGCAGCCAATGGAGCGGCGGTCTGCTGGGTGCGCAGATACTGGCTGGTGATGATGCCCTCGATCTTTGCATAGGCCAGTTCTTCGGCCAAATCCTCGGCGCGGGCTTGTCCTTCAGGGGAGAGCGGTGGGTTGAATCCAGCCGCTTTTTCCGCATGGCGCACCAGGTAGACGGTCGTCAAGTCCGAATGCGCCCGCAGGTTGATCACCGGCGTTTGCGGGCTGCGGCAGGCATACCCGGCAGCGGTGAAGGTTTCCCCGTGATTGAACACTTTATCCACTGTGCAGGCTACTCCCCCGTCTTCAAAGGTGATCATATTGTAGGGACTTCCATTGGAGCGCCCCTGAAACCGCAACCGAGCCTCGCCGCTAATTCCCGGTCCGGACCACCAGCCGGCATTGGTCAAATCGAGCGCGGTACTCCAGCCGAACAGCTGCTCGTCATTGTAAGTCAATGATGGATCGACACTCGATTGGGTCGTGGTCAGCGCCTGCCAATTTTGCGCAAAGGGATCCCACACGTCGATATACACGGTGGTATCCGCGGCGAGGTGATACCCGCCGGCAGTGACCGCGGATGTGTTCGTCGGCTCGTCACCGTTTTCCAATGAGGTGACGCAGCCTTGCAAGAAAATGATCACTACCACCCAGGCGACGATGCGGGACACGGTTGGCAAAACCCACTGCTGTCGTTGCTCTACTGACATTGGTTCCTCCTCATTTTTACATATCGGGCGGCCCCGATTCCGACTCCGGTAACAACTTACGCAATTGGTGTGCCAGCAGATGGATGGTTCGCAAAACGGGACGCTCATTTGAAAGTGGCAATTCGATGCAATGGAATCAACAAATGTCTGCAGTGTCGCTAGTGTCATCAACTGTCGGTGCAGTCACGCCGGGCCGAATCTGCTGAACCCCTTGAATGAACCGGATATCCGCAATTCGGACGATGCGGAAATGGCGCCGAATTCAAAATATTTTTGTAAGAATAATTATGAACTTTTGCCGTCTGAATCGAGACGACTGATTGAGCGAAAGGAGCCCCCTATGAAAACCATTGTCTGGTCACTGACCTTCTTTTTCCTTATCTTGGCCTCGGGCTGTTCGGGGGATTCACCACCGACGGTCGACGCCGGGGCCGACGCCGACACGGATACGGACACCGACACCGATACGGATACAGACGCCGATTCCGATACGGATACAGACTCCGATTCCGATACGGATACAGACTCTGATTCCGATACGGACACAGACGCCGATTCCGATACGGATACAGACTCCGATTCCGATACGGATACAGCTTCGGATGGCGAAAAGCACTTATCCGGCTGGTTGGTGCCCCAGTCGGGATTTTCATCCGGCAACACGCTTAAGCTGAAAGGGGCCATTTCGCCGAGCCACGCCGGTCAACGGAGTGCCGGCGGGTCACTGGCAATCGAACACCTGGGATTTGCAAGTCAATATCAATGAATCGAATAAGGAGAACCACTATGAAAAATACACTCATTACCATCATCGCCTTGGCCTCGTCGATGTTGCTCGCTCCGCTGGCCAGCGCCGACGTTCCCCCCACCCTGACCTACTCGGGTCACCTAACCGATGACGATCTACCGTTCGACGGCACGGTCGACGTGGTGTTCGAGCTCTTCTCCGCACAGACCGGCGGCACAGCGGCATGGAGTGAAGCCCACAACAGTGTGAGCGTCGACAATGGTCTGATCACGGTCGAGCTCGGAGGGACGACCGATTTAACCAGCGTTTTGACCGGTCAGGTCTACTGGCTCGAAGTGACTGTCGACGGCACCCCGATGCTGCCGCGCACCCCATTCAACTCGGTGCCCTATGCGCTCAAGGCGGCCACTGCGGATGCGGTCGGCGAGATGAGCGGAACCGATATACAAGAGGCACTCGACACCCTGATCGCCCGCATCGAAGCCCTGGAAACCGAGAATGCGGCGCAAAAGGCCGAGCTCGAAGCCCATCAAGCCGAGCTCACCGCCAACGCCGCCGCTATCGAAACCAACGCCTCGACGATCACCACCAACGCGACCAATATCACCACCAACGCGACCAATATCACCACCAACGCGACCAACATCACCGCCAACACAACAAACATTGAAACCAATACAACGGCAATCGCCGGCAACGCCGCGGAGATCGCAAACAACGAAACAGCAGTCGCGGCCAACGCCACGGCAATCGCGGAAAACGAAGCGGCGATCACGACCAATACCGGCGACATCGCTGCCAACGCCGCACAGACCGTGGCAAACGAGACCGCCATCGATACCAATACGACCAACCTCGCCACCGCCGTTGGTGACATCGACGACCTGGAAAACAAGACCGCTTCGATGAGTGTCTCCGGCAACGAGGTCTATTTCACCGGGGTCAACGTGAACGTGCGGTCCGGATCTGGGAGTACCAACGGATCGATTAACGGCAGGGGGAATCTGATCGTGGGTTACAACGAAGCCCGCGGCGGCACTTCGGTCAAAACCGGCTCACACAACCTGGTCGTCGGCCGCCACCACAACTACTCCTCCTACGGCGGACTCGTGGTCGGCTACAAAAACAGCGTCGGGGGACCGGCCGCCGCGGTGAGCGGCGGGTATGAAAACACCGCCGCGGCGAGCCACGCCTCAGTGAGCGGTGGATCGTACAACAATGCCCTGACCGATGCCTCCACGGTGAGCGGCGGTTTCAACAACGCCGCGTCGGGGGACACTGCCACGGTGGGCGGCGGGAACGGAAACGAGGCCACCGGGGATTTTTCCTGGGTAGGAGGGGGATACGACAACACCGCCTCCGGATCGGCCGCCGCAGTGAGCGGGGGAAGCGGCAACACGGCAGCCGCCTCCAATAGTGCGATCAGCGGAGGAAGGGACCGTTCCATCACCAGCTCCAGCGCCAACAGCTACGACTGGCGGGCCGGGGATCTCTACGAGGCCGACTAGGCCTGCTGAGGATCATAGATGATGGCCGGCGTCGAGGTATGATGGCTCTGCCAAACAAGGAGGACGCTTATGGCCATACCAACCCCTCTCGTAAAAAAATTATTTAAATTCGGCGCAATAGCACTTATCGGCCTGACAATTGTCACTGCCGTAACCGTCACGACGGCCTATTTCGTGATCATCCGTATGCCCGGCTCGAGCTACGACGGTCCGCTACCCGCGTTGACCGATGGGGAAAAAGCGCTCAGTCAGGCGTTGCGCCGCGATGTAGAGAAGTTGGCCACTGAAATCGGCCTGCGAAGTGTTGGGGAGCAGTACGACGCATTAAAACGAGCAGAGCAATTCATCACCGAGTCGTTCGCTGAGGCGGGATACCAGGTGCGGCGGCAGGAGTACGATGTCGACGGAAAAAGCTGTGCCAACCTGGAAGCAACGCTCACCGGCACCACGCGCCCAGACGAGCTGTTTGTCGTCGGCGCCCACTACGACTCGGCCTCACCTGCCCCAGGTGCGGACGACAACGCCACCGGGGTGGCCGGTGTATTGGCGTTGGCCCGTGGGCTTTCCGGCGCCAAGCTGAACCGCAGCATTCGCTTTGTCGCGTTCGTCAACGAAGAGCCCCCTTATTTTCAGAAAGAGACCATGGGCAGCCTGGTCTACGCCCGGGAACAGCACCACAAAGGTGAAAAAATCGTCGGGGCGATGGTGCTCGAAATGCTCGGCTACTATTCCGACGAACCCAATTCACAGCGATACCCGCCCACCTTCAATCTGTTCTACCCCTCGGTGGGCAATTTCATCGCCTTTGTCGGCAATATCGATTCCCGCTCGCTTCTGCACGACGTGATCGAGTCGTTCAGATCCACCACCGCCTTTCCCAGCGAAGGAACCGCCGCCCCAAACTCCATCCGGGGAGTTGGATTCTCCGACCACTGGTCGTTCTGGCAAATCGACGTGCCGGCGGTGATGGTGACCGATATGGCCTTTTACAGAAACGAGCACTACCACAAAGAGACCGATACAGCGGACACGCTGGATTTCGATCGCATGGCGCGTGTGGTCGCCGGATTGGAACGGGTCATTCGCAGGATGGATTAGTGGCACAACTTGGCACAGTGCCGTTTGAGCATATTCTGTTAACATACTGATAATAAAACAAAAAACAACAATCTCCTGCCGCGAACACCCACGGCACAATAGATGCAGGCTTCATACCCGACGGATCAACGCTGCAAAAAAATAAACGACGGGATAGACACCATGCATCAACAAAATGAGCTCGCCAAAGCCAAAACAGCGCATCGCCGATCAAGCGGAAAGGTGCAGGACATCAGCGCCTTTACCGGTACTCGCCGGCGCCGACCACCCGGTATGGCCACC
Source organism: Myxococcota bacterium (assembly GCA_028278265.1). Lineage (GTDB taxonomy): Bacteria > Myxococcota_A > Polyangia > JAAYKL01 > JAAYKL01 > JANQET01. Next base: position 5,914 of record JANQET010000174.1, on the reverse strand, counting down.
GGCGCAGGACGAACCAGAGCCGTGTTGAACGAGATTGACCGCGGAATGCGGTTTATCGCCTATCGGCCGGTCATTCCAGGAATCGAGCCCACATCCCGGACGGGTCGGCTGATCTGCTCGGCGACCCAAGCACTGTACCTCAGCGCCATATTCCGCGGCCTCCCCCGGGAGCGCCAGCTGCACCCGTTGATGCAGCAGCGGATCTTCGACTCAATGGAGCTCTTCGACGACGGGGTGCTCGGCCTGGGCGATCATCTCGACAAAAGCGGCTGGCTCGACCGCTGCAACATACCGCCCTGCTCAGGCGCCCACCGCGTCGGTGTGCCTAAAATCATCGATACCTTTTCCCGCTACGCCTCGACGTTGGGAGTGGCGTTGCCCTTCCGGTTGCGATTTCGGTCCATCGGCACGGACATCATTCAGCAGATGGGACGCACCTCGCCGGCGACGGTACTTTCGCAATACTGCGCCAGGATCGAGCAAATTCGCCCCCTGGCCACGCGAATCGGGTCGATCGAGAGACTCACCCCCGACGCCGTCGAAACCCACCGCTTGACCGGGGAGTACGTTCGCCAACAGACCCAACTCTCCTCAGTGGGCCAATACTGGCAGGAGAAACGACGACCGTCCCGTCGGTCCAGCCAATTGATTCTGGTTCCCCCGCGCCCTGCCCCCCAGGACGAGGTGCCCCCTGGACAGACCGATTCCATCGGGCTTCGGCAACGAGAACCGATTGAGCCAAGTCAAACTGTCGCTGACAAAACCCCTGCGATGAAAATCATCTCCGTAGGAGCCTGGAGTCTTGGAATAGGCGCTGTCACCGGTGTGACAACCACCGCTGTGGGAGGCGTCGGCGGTCCGATGACGATTACCCCGGGCGTATCGCTCATCGTCACCGGTCTCATCGTCTTGACTGCAGGCTAGGCTTTGTCTCAAAAGTCCGGACCGAGCCAGATGCTCAGCGGGGCGACCAGGGCAAGGCGCGAGGGCGAAGGCATACGCGACGTATTTCAAGCCCAGAGCAACGCAGAACTGGTTGTTCCGTGGAGTATCTGGCGACGGGAGAACTTTTGAGACAGAGCCTAGTTTTCACCGTGGGCTTTGCGGGAGGCCTCCCGCATGGTCTCGGCCAGCACGTCGATATCGACGGGCTTGGTCAAAAAGGCGTACGCGCCGAGCTCCATCGCGGTTCGCTCATCCTTTTCGCCGCCATGTCCGGTCAGGATAATCACCTCCACTTGCGGGTGATCCCGCTTGACTCGGCGCAACACCTCGATCCCGTCCAGGCCAGGCATCTTCAGATCGAGCACCATCACATCGGGCACCTCACCTCCCAAAGCAGAGAGAGCCCCTTGCCCGTCGTGGACCACATCGGCGGAGATGTCCCGCATCTCCAACCGCTGGGAAAGGGTCAGCACATACTCCTCCTCGTCATCGACCAGCAGGGCTCGCTCGGGTCGTTTGTACCCTTTGCCGGGCAGGGTCTCGACGCGGTTGACCTCATCGAACCCGCGACAAATCTCCTTGACCTTGTCGGCGGCCTGCTCGTACCGTAGCAATTGTATCGCCCGTACGAACGCCCCGGCAGCGGTCGGGGTCTTGTTGATCACCACGGCAATCTCATCCCCTTGGGCTCTGACATCGCAGTAGTAGTAGCCGTGCTCCAGCAGGGCCAGGTTCACCTTGGTGGCGAGTAGAAAATCGAGCATCGCCTGGATCGATTTGTCTGTCGGTCGTAGGGCGTCTTTGGTGAAGTTCTCACAGATCACGTCGACCGCGTCGCCAATCGTCGTTTCGGGAACCGGGATCTTGAGATCATAGAGCGCCGCATCCCACATGCTGCGGGAGAGGCACTCGTCAATCCACTGGGCCGTATCGGTGTCGGCCCGCTCGATGTATTGGGCCGCCTGATCCGGGTCGACCCCCTTTTGCGTCACCGCCCGCTCGATGCGAAACTGACTTTCAGCGACAATGCCCACTTTGAGCACGTGACCGATCGTCGAGGGGATGAACTGGGTCACCGAGCCGTGAACCACCACGTCATCTTTGACCAACCGCTGGGCCAGAGTCGCCTTGAGGTAGATCTGATTCTTTTCCCACTCATGGGTCGCCTTGTTGAAAAAAGCCCGCTTGCCCATCGCGCGGGACAGCTTGGCAGCCGTGGTGCCGTGCTCCTTCGCTGCCGCTTCGAGCAGATCATCACCGACGAACGTATAGTCCAGCCGCTTCGCAACTTCTCGGGCGATCTCCTCGCCGGCACTGTGAATGCCGCTAAAAATTGCGATGATAGACATGGTTCTCCTTTCCTAACCCCTCTTGGCACATTCTATCTGTTTACCCTATCGCCGTAAATGATCCGATCAACCCCAATCGGTTCCGTCTTTGATTCGGGCCAAATCATCGGAAATTTTTTGCCGATAGCGCTTGATCGCCGACTCGTCAGTCATCACCATGTCCAGCTGCCGGGTGTGGAAGATCAGGTACCCCAGCACCTCGAGTTTGTCTTCCATCACGGATTGCTCGAACCCCTCCATCCGAGCCCGCACGTTGTCCCGCTTTTGGGTCGTGCGAAATCCGTTGTCCTCAAGGACCTCCAACACCAACCGGGTGCGACGGATTCGCCGATCCAGGTTGGCCGCCCCTCCTTTGAACTGAAAGCTGATGTAGTTCTCCAGATCCCGTTCACCGACCAATGCCTCAACGGTTGAAAAATGGTAGCCGAAGCGGGATTGGACGCTCAAATAGTTGTGGGAGATCATGAAATAGTTACGATTGGCGTAGTCCGAGGGCATCGAGGCGACCAGGGCCGGATTGTGCGCCGATTCCATCAGTACCGACAAAAACCCCTTGGTGTCCACCGGAGGCGGCCCTTTCCAAGTGATCGCCGTCATTCCGCGCCAGAGGGCCCACCAGGGGATGGAGATGATGTCTTCGAGCTCCACGTACTTGTTGTCGTGACTCCCCGGTTTGAGGCCGTCGTCCAGGTCGATGATCCAAAACTGCATCGGCACGCCGGCCTTCAACTGCTTACTCGAACGCTCGGGAAACGGGTGATCGATGCCGAACTGAAACATCTCCTTGACCGATTTTTCGTGACAAAAGCGGGCGATATCGTGGAACGATTTGCAGTTTCGCGGTCTGAATTTCGGTGAATCCGGATCGAGCAGGTGGAGGGGAACGATCCAATCGGCCACTCCGCGCAGGGTCTGGTAGACCGGACTGTCCTTGATCTGGCCCGGAACCGGAGTGGCCTGCCGGATCAGGTTGTCCAAGCGGTCGTTGTACACCCGACGATCATCCGCGTCCACGGTGACGAGTCGCCCGTTTTCCAGGATCTGCATCGCCTTTTCGACCCCAAACAGCGCCGGAATGCTCAGCTCGCGGGAGACTGTCGCCAGGTGACTGGCCACCCCCCCTTGCTCGGTGATCACGCCGGCGGCCCGGTTCAACAGGATCGCCCAATCGGGAATCGCTTGCGCGGCGACCAGGATCGCCCCGTCGGGAAACGCGGCAATGTCTTTTTCGGTGCGTACGAGACAAACCGGTCCGGCAGCTGCGCCCGAGCTCGCCGTGACCCCTCCCTCAAGCAACGGCTCGTCACCGGGGCGAGAGGTGATCGTCCGTTGAGAGCTGGATTGTTGGTCCACCCCCTGCTTCATCGCCCGGCTCTGCAGGATCACGAGTTGTGCCTCGCGATTGAGGGCCCACTCCACGTCCTGAGCCACGCCGTAGTGCTGCTCGATGGCGATCACCGCCTTGGCCAGCTCCAACACCTGGTCATCGGTCAAGGAGGGGGTTTTGCCGGTCTCCTCGGTCTCTTCCATCCGAAAGGCGCCCGAGTCCTCGCTGTAAACGAAGCGGTGCGTCTTGTGCTGGATTTTTCGTTGAATGATCTTCATCCGTTCCCGGCGGACCACGAAGATATCCGGGGAAATACTTCCCTCCACCACCGGTTTGGGCAACCCCAGCCCCGAGTGAATCATTACGTTGTCGTCGTGGGCGAAAATCGGATGATTGGAATAGGCCACTCCGCCGGCCACCGAGTCCACCACCGGGGTGAAGCCGACACACATCGCCACATCCTCGGCGCGTATCCCCCGGGTGAAGCGATAGCTCATCGCCGAGGCACTGTACTTGCTGGCCACCACGTTCTTGTACGACTGGGCGAGGTTCTCCCCTTTTTCATTGAACTCGGTCAGGTATTGCCCCGCAAAGGACATGCCCGGGGTGTCTTCGCCGAACGCGCTGGACCGCACGACCATTGAGACGCCCGTGCCCAAAGTCTGTTCCAGTTGGCGGTAGTGCCCGACGATCTTCTCTTCGAGGGCTTCGGGCAGAGGGGTCTCGACGATGCGTCGGCGAATCGTTTGGCTCAACTCGTTGAGCTGCTCGGCCTTGTAGTTTTCAGCCGCCTGGATCAACTCGTCGATATCGGCTTGGAGGTTGGTGTGGGTCATGAAGTTCCAATAGGCCTGGGCCGTAGCGATGTACCCGCTGGGGATCTGCACCTCCACACGACTGCCCACCTCTCCCAAATTGGCCATCTTGCTACCCACCTGATCCTCGTGGCTCTTGTTGATTCGATCGAGGGAGAGCACCAGGGGCAACTCGATCTCAGGGCCGTGATGGTACAAATAAGGATCGATCTGACTCTGAATGTCGTTGAATCGATCCCACAGGGCCTCGTACTTGTCCGGTGCAATCTCGGTGAAATTTTGGACGATTTTAAAGACATTGGCCGCAACCCGAGTGCACCGGGAGCGCACGAAGCTCATCCCCAGAGGACCGCTGCCGGCGAGCGCCTCCTCGATTTCGGCCATGATGTCGAGGGCTTTGTTATTGGCGGTGAGCAGTTGTCTGAAACGGTGGTACCGGGCCTCGAAGTTGGCGCGTAGATCCTCGACTGCCTCATCCCGGCTACCCGAAGATTTCCCCCGGGTAAACAGGCTGCGCAGCCAACTAGTAAAGGTCATCGCCCATGGTAAGGACAGTCCTTACGCTTCTTTCTTTTTACCCGCCTTGAGCTCCAACCCCAGGCCTTCGGCCAGGTAGTAAATTGCGAACCCCCACCACAATGTGTACAGCACATAGAAAACCAGGGCGAAGACCAAGAGCCCCCACTTGGAGGAGACCGTCTCCGCCTCGATTTTGTAGAAATTATAGCCGACTTCGACGCCTCGGGCCATCACCTCTTTGACAAACGCCGCTTGGGAAAATCGCTCCTCGTTGGTCAGGCTCTTTTCGACCGCCTTGAGGGTTTGCCACCAGCTGTAGGTGGCCAGCCGCTCCTCAATGCCGTATTTTTTGGCGACCTTTTCCCCGTCATTGTGGAACATCGCGGTGGCATCGACGAGGGCGGTGTTGAGCACCTTGCCCAGGTTGCAGTCGGCTTGGAGCTTCGCACCGCTGCTCGTTGCGGTGTCACAGATGGGGGAGAGCAGCTTGGTCGCATGCTCGGCGATCGCTTCGCTCTCCATCTCCATATCGAGGGAAATCTTCTCCTTGTTGTATTGGGGGACACTTTTCTGCAGTCCGGGGATGTAGTCGGTCGATCCCTTGGAGATCGAATTGAACAGCTTGTCCGACGCTCTGAACGCATTGTCACCGTCAAACAGCGGCATGAACATCACGATCAGCACCGCTGTGAAAACCACGGTCATGAACAGGCCTTTGAAAAACGATTTTTTGTGAACCAGAATCATCGCCTACTCCTCCCCGCGGAACACTTTGATGTTGAACAGGAACTTACCGATGACCCAGACAGAGAAGATGGTAATCGCGACAAAGAACAGCCCATTGCCAATCATCGAGAACACCGAGCAGGCCTGTTCGGACAGATCGATCACCTCGAGCTCTGTCAGTTTTTCGGGCAGGGCGAACAGACGGTTGACGAAACCGGCCAGCACTGCCGTAG
>JANQET010000173.1 GCA_028278265.1 Myxococcota bacterium | reverse complement strand
CCTCGGAGGATACGCCGCGGACGATCACGTTTAAGGTCATCGGTATCTTCTACGCCGGATTTCTCGAGTACGACACCCGCCTGGCCTATGTGGACTACTATCAGGCGCAGCGGTTTTTCAACAACGGCGACTCGGTCCACGGGGTGGAGGTGGCGCTGACCGACATCTACAAATCCAAGCAGGTGTTGTTGGAGATCAAGGAGCTGCTGGGCGGCGCGCCCTATCACATGGTCGACTGGGAGGGGCTCAACGCACCCTTGTTCACGGCCCTGATGATGCAAAAGGTGGTGCTCACCGTCATTCTGGCGGTGATCGTCGGTGTGGCGGCATTCAATATTATTGCCACGCTGGTAATGATGGTTTTCGATAAACGCCGGGAGATCTCGATTCTCAAATCGATGGGCGCGACCCGGACCGGTATCGCTCGAATTTTTGTCCATGTGGGGACGGTGATCGGCCTGATCGGTCTGGCCATCGGAACCGTCGTCGGCCTGGGGATCTGTCTGTTGTTGAATGAGGTGGGCTGGCCCCTGGATGCGGAAGTCTACCTGGTCGATCACCTGCCGGTGCAAATCAATATTCTCGATTTCGTCATCACCGCGGCGGTCGCCTTTCTGATCTGCCAGTTCGCCACCATTCTTCCCTCCCTGTTTGCGTCCCGCTTCCATCCGGTGGACGGGTTGCGACAGGACTAGTACCACAGTCCAAAAGTTCTGCCGTATTTGGCCGCCGATGCATCCCGGCTCCCTGTGTTGCTCGTCAGTTACAGGCCGTAGGGCATGCGCCCTCCTCGCACCTTGCGATCCGGGCGCCTCGGCGCCCTCGGTACGGGCAGAATTCTTGGACTGTGGTACTAGTCGATCAGTTTTATTGCCAGAATATCGGCAGTTTTGTCGCTGGCGTGGGCATTCAAAGGCGTTTGGCCTCCTGGGCCGTTCCAGGTGTCGTAGCTGTACCCGGTGAGATAGATCCCTCGTTTGGGCCCGACGGCAATCGATTCGCCGCTGTCCGTGTTGGTGCTGCCGAAGAAGGCGTGCCAGTGATACCCACCGTTGATATCGAGCCTGAGCACATAACTCTCGGCAACACCTTTTCCGGAGTGGGCGACCAAGGGGAGCTGATCTTCCGGACCGGACCACGGGTTAAGGGAATTGCCGGTCAAATAGAAGCTCTCCTTGTCCGCAATTGCCATCCCACTGCTGATATCCTTGCCTTCGATTCCGAAAAACGTGTGCCACGAATAGGTGCCGTCCGAGTTGAGCTGGAGTACGGCGATATCCTCGTCGTCAGCTGTGGAGTGGCCATTCAACGGTGACTCGCCGTCCGAACCGGTCCAGGTATCCACCGAGCTTCCGGAGAGATAAACATGGTCACCGCTGTCGATGGTGACCGCGTACCCCTGGTTGCCCTTTGCTGTACCGTAAAATGTGTGCCAAGTGTACTCCCCTTTGGGAGTGAGTTTGAGCGCAAAGAAATCGCCGATACCACCGGAATGGGTGTGGAGCGGGCCCTGGTCGGCCGGTCCGGTCCAACTGTACTCCGAGTCGCCGGCGACGATGATATTGTCATCGTTGTCGACCCCAATCGAGACGTTCGACACCGTATTGCTGACGCCATAGAAGGCATGCCAGAGGTATCCTCCGTCCCCGTCCAGTTTGAGAACTGTCACCGCATAATCATCGGCCAGCGGGTGCTCGTTCAGCGGTTTTTGATCCGCCGGACCGGCCCAAGCACCATCTGACAAACCGGAGATGCATAGATTTCCCGAGCCATCCACTGCGACGCCGCCGGAGAAATCCCAAGTGGCGCTGCCAAAAAAGGTGTGCCATTCGTAGCCGCCCTCTTTGTTCAGTTTGATGACGCAGATATCCGGCACCGATCCCCCGGCGTGATCGTTGAGGGGCTTCTCCTCACTCGGTCCGGCCCAAACCGCGTAGGAGAAGCCAATGACAAAGATGTTTCCATCCCCGTCGATGGCCACCGATTGACCCATATCCTTGGGCTCGGCTCCCCAGAAGGAGTGCCACTGATATTCGCCGGCGTTGTTCAGCTTCAGGACGAACAGATCGAAATCATCCCCACCGGAATGGGAGTTCAGTGGATCTTGGCCCTCCGGGCCGGTCCAGGATTGGCTTGCGCTGCCGACGATGTACATGTTCCCATCGCCATCGGTGATGGCACTGTTGCCCTGATCCCATTCACTGGCGCCGTAAAACGTATGCCATTGGTACCGATGGCTGCTGGTGTCTGTATCGGTGTCCGTATCGGTGTCCGTACCGGTATCTGTATCCGCATCGGTGTCTGTGTCGGTGTCCGTGTCTGTGTCGGTGTCCGTGTCTGCGTCGGTGTCCGTGTCGGTATCTGTATCGGTGTCCGTATCGGTATCTGTATCTGTATCTGTATCCGCATCGGTGTCTGTGTCGGTGTCCGTGTCGGTATCCCCGTCCGCGTCCGTATCGGTGTCCGTATCTGTATCCCCGTCGGTGTCAGCGTCTGTATCGATGTCCGTATCTGTATCCCCGTCGGTGTCAGCGTCTGTATCGGTGTCCGCATCTGTGTCCGAGTCGGTATCTGCATCGGTATCAGTGTCAGTGTCGGTGTCCGTATCACCATCGCTGGCTGAGTCCGGTCCGGCATCCGTGGATTCGTCGGTGCTCCCACCACATCCGGACATCATCCCCATGATCGAACAAAGTATGACCAATTTCATGAGCTGCGGCATCATCGCTCCCCTCCTGTCCGCTCGTTGATCCTGCTGCGATGAATAAGGGTGCGCCAATCCGGGCTTCTTGTCCAACCGAGAATGCACCTCTTCGAAGCGTGCAGGTCAGAACCACATGTCCGGCGTGGTCCACGACCGATTGAGCGCAAACCAGCGCGACAGCACCTGTTCGGCGCGCTTGTCTTTCGGTGAAAAACCGGTGGGTGCCTCCTGGGCCAGGCTGTCCGAATTGGCAAAATATTTCCAGATGAATACCCCGTTAAACCACTCCCGCCAGCCGAACGTCTCGAACACCGCGCGGTAAGCGGCAGCCTGAGTGAGTTCATCGTATGTCAGGTCGGGACATAGTTCCGGCCATTTCCACGGATCGATCGTCGCGTCTCGAGCGCTTTTGACGCCGAATTCGGTGAACACCACCGGTCTGTCCCAATGGATAGACAAGGATTCGGTCTCATCGGCGCGGGTGGTTGCCATTTCACACATCATCTCGAATCCCTGGCCGGGCAGCCAGGTCAGGGGCCAAAACGCGTTGATCCCGATCAGATCGAGTGCGTCCCAAAATTCAATGTACTCGGCTTCGTCCCAATTGGCCGAATAGGTCAACTTTCCCGAATAGATTGAACGGACGAAGTCGATTAGCTCGCGCCAGCGTTCCGGGTAGTAGTTGGTCGAGCTCTTGAATTCCACCCCCACGGAAAACAGCGCCGCGTCGATCTCCTGGGCCAAGGTGGCATATCGTCCCAAAAATCGCTTGTAACTCTCAAACCATTCGTCCCACGCCTCGTCCGAACCGGGATCGATCTGTCCGCGCCATTTTCCAGAGGTCACGTATACGTGGGGGATGAGAGCGACCTTCAGGCCGAGTGCTCGGGCTTGACCCGCCGTCCGTCGGATCAACTCCTCATTGGTCGTCGCAGGGATCTCGAAATCGTGAAGAACCTCATAGCTGTTCAGATCCGCCATCCGGCCCACCGGGGTAAGGGAGATCCAGGTGGCGCCCAAATCGGCGATCTCATTGAGGGCGTTGACACACTGCTCGCTCCCGTAGCCGACTGGCCCCAGGGATCGATCCTCAATCGGCGCCAGGGTAATCCCCTTGATCGGTTGTATCGGCACGAGGGCGGGAGAGCGGTTCGAATCCATTCCGGCGTCAGCCGTCGTCAGAACAGGCAGGCCGGCGCTCAAGAGCACCAGCGCCAGTGCGCTCCAGGGCACGAATCAGCTCCCCGATTGGGATCGGATCTGGTCAATCCGCTGTCGGTGATCTGCGGTGGTGGAGAGTTCGTCCGCCCGGGCCAGGTATCGATCGATCAGCGCTCCATCCTCCCCGGCCAGATGGAGCAAGCGGGCCGCTTCGATATTGTACTGGAGGTGATTCTTGATGTCGTAGCCCGTGGCCAGGTGGCGGTAGAGATCCGACGCCAAACGGTACTCCCCCTTCTCCTCGTACAGCTTGGCCAACGCGGTGGCCGCCACCGGGTCGAATTGGTCGTGTTGCCCCTTTGAGGCGAGGTGTTCGATCACCGCGGACAAACTTTGGCGCGCTTCCTCTTTGTGTCCCATCTCCAAGTGGGCGAATCCCAGCTCGCGGATGACGCGAAAATCCGGGTTCATCTGGCCCATCAACTCCATCGCCTGTTCGAAAACGCGAATCGCTGCGGCGTGTTCCCCGCGGCTCCGTAGAAATACCCCGAGATTCAAAAACATGACGTGATTCTCAGGGGTTAGCTGAGTCGCTTCGACGAGCTTGGTTTGGGCCGAATCGAACCGCTCCAGGCGAACCAGCGCCTGGGCACAAAACTGCATCGCCCCACCGACCAGCTCCTGGGCAGCCGGGTCATCCTTGGTCTCGGTGACGAACGTATCAAACGCTTCGACCGCCTCGCTCCAATTTTCGGCCATGTACCGTTCCTTGCCGATCTCGGCCCACAAATATTTGGGACGGACCGGTAGATCCAGTCGGGCGGCGATGGCGCTGAACAGCTCAGTTGCCTGTTGATGTTCCCCGTCGTGCCCGGCGAGCAACCCCTGGCGAAACTCGTCGGGTAGGCTGGCGAATTCTGTCGCTTGTTCCTCGGTCCAGGTACCGCCGATAATCGCCAGCAGCTCCTCTTCGCTGATCTCGTCGGCGTCATCGGTGAGGTGGCGTGCCTCGTTGGCTTCGTACTGCATTTTGCGCTGCTTGATCGCTTCGAGCAATTCCGGATCGTCCGGCAATATCTCTCCGGCTTCGTCGAGGAGGGCGAAGGCGTTCTCCATGTCCCCTTCTTGCGCGTCCGCGTCGGCTCGGGAGAGAAGATTTTGGGCCAACGCCGC
>JANQET010000159.1 GCA_028278265.1 Myxococcota bacterium | reverse complement strand
CCGGTTCCAGCAAATCGAAGAACCACCCACTTTGATCGGCACCGTCGTCGACCGCATCGCCGGTGTGAACAAAGAAATCGACGCCGTATCCGCCGTTGTACGCAGCATCGAGAATTGGAATCAACACATCCCGATTGCCGTGGCTGTCCCCGACAACAGCAAAGGAAAACGGCTCCCCATCGGGTTTTGCCGTCCAAAACGAATGGATGGGCGCAAACTCATCGGGTTGTTGAGGGATGACGCGGTATCCATAGGGTACGTCGGCCCGCAATCCATCGATCACAATTTCGTGCATCCGCGTACCGGACGAACACGACCGTTGTGCTTCCCGCTCCTCTACCCCATCGAGGGGCCACACGGAGACGCAGGATTTCACCGGTTCTTCGGTCTCCCACATCACCTTGACGGAATTTGTGCGACTCATTTGCATCAATGGAATCTCAAAGGAAATTTGGTCATTCTCGCAGCCGCTCAACACCATGGCACTTAAGACAAACGACACCACTACAGACAAGATAATCCGTTTCATCATATCCTCGGCAATCTCGGAGGGGTTCTCTCCCCGCCGCCAAATCGCGGTTCTATGGGGGTGATATCCGCTGGTGAGGCGTTCCTTACCGGGGGTGAACGATTTTTTTTAGTGGGGCTTGACTGCTTGGATCAACAGTTGGCGGGCCTGCTTGCCAATCGCTGTCCCCTTGTGGTTGATCATCACATGACGCAGCAGCGGTTTGGCTTGCCCAGGACGACCGATGGCCATGTACGAACGGGCCAGACGAACCATGGCGGCGGCGCGCAGAGGGGACTCGTTCGGGGTCAGTTCGAGATACACCTTGAGCAGTTGGATCGCCCCATCGTGGCGCCCTAGGTGCTCCTGCAGCACCACCGCGGACATGAACCGGGCTCTCTTGGCCAGGGGACGGGGACCCTCTCGAATCACTCGTTGGTAGGTATCCAATGACAGTTGCCACTTTTGCCCCTTGCGACGGCAGTCGGCGAGCAGGGACCAGGCGGGCCAGTCCTGGGGATGCTGCTGGAGATAATTGACCATCTCGGTTTCCGCTCGCTGATAGCGCCCGTCGATAATCCAGGCTCGCCAGCGGGTCAGCTCGTCATTCGACTCGCTTGGTTCCTCATCTCGCCGGTTCTGCTCGTTGTCAGGCTGTTTCACCACTGTACCGCTCTCTCTTTGCTCCCCTTGCAGGGTCAGAGGCTCGGGCAGGGGAAGGGCACCGGCATCGGCCGGGGCATCCTCGATCGGCAAACCAGGTTCAGGGACTGTGCTAAGAGATGGCGGTTGCAAAACGGTGGCAAATCCCCGTTCCAACTCATCGGCCAACGTCCCTTCGAACAGCTCCGGCCGCGACGTTGCATCGACGGTTTTCACCTTTCGGCCGGGCTCGATATCGTCTGTTCCAGGCAGCTGAAGCGCCTGTCTGGCGTGTACCAACCACTTCTGCTGATTCGGCCCCCAAACCTCCACGGTCCCCTCGAAAACACGAACATCGAGCGCTTTTTTCGATCCAACCGCAACCGAAAATCGCGTACCGATGACGTGAACGCGATATTGATCAGCCTTGACGACAAATTCGCTGCCGTCTTTCCGTCGGGCGACTGAACACGCGATCTCACCCCTGTTCAACTCCAGCCTGACCTGGCGACGGCTCACCTGCTCGACGCGCGCGCGACTGTTTCCCTTCAAGGCCACCCGATCCGAACCGAGCCGTGCCAACAGCCGGGCATCCTCTGGTACGTCGAGCGTACTGCCGACAAAGTCGGCGATATCCAACAGCTCGATATGATTCTCCCGCACGAGTTGCACCGAAACCGGCACGACGTCACCTGGAGGAGCGCTCCGAGGACGATACTGTTGGCCCAAAACAAAACCCCCCAGTCCGCCTGCAACAATGAGCGCGATTCCGGCGGCCACGGCGATCCAGCGAAATCGAACCATCAGCGGGAGAGCCGGCCGGGTCTCTCGGGCCCTGGCGACGATTGCCGCGGCAATTTGTGGGCGGGGATGGGACTGATTGCCAGCCGGATCCAATTGGGCCAGCTCTGCACGAACCGCTTGCCAGCTCGCCAACGTGGTCCGGCATTCCTCACAGGTGTCGAGATGACGCTCGAACGCGTTGCTCTTTGCGGACGAGAGTTGCCGATCCAAAAACTGCGGCAGCAGTGTACACGGTCTCATCGCTCACCCTCACTGTTTGACCGGAGCTCCTCGGCCTCAGATCCGAAAATCTCCAGTATTCGTCGACGCGCCCGGTGCAGCCGAGTCCAAACGGCATTGACCCGAATGCCCAGAATCTCGGCGATCTCTTTGCCATCAAATCCCTCGATCTCGTGCAACAACAGCACATCTCGTTGGTTCTTTGGCAACCGTTCCAGTGCCTGCTCCAGCAATTGGCGCACGCCGGTGACGTACTCAGGGGATCGATTGGCTGCTAGGGCGATCCCCACCGGCTGCCCCGTGTGCTGGCGCAACAGTTTTTGCCGAATCCACATGTTCCTGTGCCAGTTTCGCGTTTTTTGCACGGCAATGCCGTAGAGCCACGATTTGAACCGTTCCCGATCCGCGTAGTGAGCAGCGGATTCCTTTAGCGCCAAAAAAGTATCCTGGACCAGCTCGTCCAGGTCAGCAGCCGCGATCCCCGGAGCAAATCGCCGGACGGCCCGCTCGACCATCGCGCCGTGACGAAGGTAGAGATCGCCCAACACCTCGACTTGCCCATGAGCCAGCTGCTCCATCATCGTCGCATCGGATACGGGTGGCGCCTGTGTTACCGGTTTCAATATCGCCACCAATTTCGCCGGCCGTCACCCTCAATCCGGAGGATTAATATCGTCATCAATCCAAAACCTTACTTAGCGGTGCGATACTGCTGGGTCAAAAAGGTTTTAAACACGTAGGTTGAGATGTTGAATCCCAGCATGGCGTTCCAATCGATCCGGGGTGATTGAAAGGTGAGCGACAACACCTCCCCTTGGCTCTCCGGATCGTCGTAGTAAATCAAATAGTTTTCCTGCGGAAATTGGACACCGACCGTGGCGTTCAGCACGAGATGCACAAAGGACGACACTTGCCATCCGAGTTCACCCCCCACTGCGGTACGCAAGGACCACCAGCTCGTCTCTCTGGAGTAGTCATTGGGAAAACTGAACCAGGTCCGCGTCCTGGGGAATCCCAACGCAAACACCGGACCGAAATAGAGTGGACCGCGATGAATGGCGTACCCCACCTCGAGTCGCGGGGAAAACCACCAACCGGTGAGCTCGATACCCAATTCTTCAGCCAGCGGTCCGGCGCCGATCGCCAGCGACAGTCGAAAAAATAGATCCCAGCGGGGCCAAAACTGGGCCATCAATCCGCCACCGACGCGAAATGAACCCGATCGATGGTCGTATATTCCCCCGCTGGACACCGCCATCACACCGATCTGCCAATTGTGAGAATTGCCCAGTGTGCATCCCAACGCGCTCATTGTTGCGGCGAATCCCTCCGCGTGGCGCGGAGTCGGGGAGCACGTGGAGAGCCTCCACGGGACAACGAGTGACTTGGTCGAAGTCGAGACATCCTCTTTTATGGGCTTTTGTGCCGCTGGTGCGGGAGGTTGGTCGACCTCTGGAGATTCAACCGGAGGGTCCTCTTCAGGCGGGATCGTTTCCTCGATCAGCCCATGCTCCCTCAACAGTTCATGAGTGATCAGCGCGAACTCCGCAATGGTCTTCACGTCATTCTCAAGCAGAATGGGCTCGTTGAGCTTGGTTCCCGTTTCCAGCGAGAGGACGTGAAGTGCGACGGTTCCTCGGGGATGCTGAGCCAGCCACACCGCGGCTTTGAGTGTCGACGCGTTTTTGTTCTGCGCTATTCGCTCGACTTGTTGCGAGACCGGTGCATCGACAAAAACGAGCGGTTCGCCGACCACCTCCTCAACAGTGACACCGTCGAGCAACAGTCGCAGCTCGGCGACCAGCTCGTCCTCCCTTTGGCGTCCGACTTCATCGGTCGCCAGGGCGAGCACTACCAAACTGTTGTCGCTCGACGGCGCATCTAGCGTCTGGCTCCCGGCCTTGAGCGACAGCAACGCGACAATTGAAACCTGTAAAATCGCAACTGAAAACCTGCATCGCGACACCATTTTAGCGGCCAAACCGGCTGGCATTTCCATCTGCATGTTCTGTTCTTCACTCACTGACGCCCAATCTTAGCCCCGAGGGTCAACATTTCGCAATCGATGTTTTCGAGGGACTGTGATCCGCCGAGCAACTGTGATATAGATGATCTCATGATCGCCCCTTTCAGTTGGATTGACCACAACGGTCAGGATGTGCTCTTTGTCGACTACTCCAATCTGAGCGGCGAGCAACTATTGAGAAAAATCAAACGGGTGGCCACTGCCTTCGAGGAGATGGCACAACATCATTCCGGCCGCTATATCGCGATGATTAATGCTCGAGACATGTGCTTCGACAAAAACGTCCTCAGCGTGTTCAAACACAACGCGGTTCGGTTCAAGCCGCGGATGAAAAGAGTGGCGGTAGTTGGCATTGCAGGGATCAAGAAGCTTTTCTTTCAAACGATATCGACTTTCTCCTCCCTTGAGCTCAAAGTATTCGATACCAAGGAAGAAGCACTCAGATGGCTGACCGAGCAACCAACAGATGACGCCGGTAGAGGACGCGGTATCAATCCGAATGATGAGTTTCCCCTGAACCTGGACATCCGCCTTCCCCCGATCACAAAGCCCTATTCCCAAAACAAACTGCGCTGACCCAGATTATTTCTTGAGGACAGTTTGGCATTGCTAAGCGCATGATGAGCTCCTTATTTGTTCATGAATGTTACTGATGTAAGCTACCGTTGCCTCGTGACGGCGTCAATGATAGGCCGGTGCGTCGGCATAGTCTTGACCCAGAGGGGTCAAATTATCTGCCGTGTCAATGAGGCGACCGTAGTCGTAAAAATCGTCCACGGTGTAGCCGGTTGCGGTAAACCAGGCGTAGCGCTCCAGCAGGGGATGGCTATCGAACATGGTCAGGGCTTGATTGTAAAATGAACGGACCGTCTCTGCGCTGTTCACAGCTTGGCTCGTGCAGTTGAACTCCGTGAGCCAGATGGGCAACCCCCACTGTTCGGCCCATTCAATGTGTCGCTCCAGCTGACTGGCATCATCACAAGAGCCCCAATTCCAGCCGTACCAGTGGATCGCAACAAAATCCACGTGAAGTTCGGCGCTGGCATTGATCCCGTCCATGAACTGCTCCATCCAGTGGATACCCGCGGCATCGGCTGCGGTCGCAGGGCTGCCGATACGCGCGCCGGAATTCACAAATTCGGGCCACCATCCGAGGGCCGTATTGACAGAGATGCCCTGCCGTTCAGGTTCATTGAACCCCAAAATGGTTGGCCAGCCTTGGGCGGCCAACTCCCCGGGGGAAAGCTGGTAGCCGTCATTCCAGTAGTGATGTACCATGGGAACGAACTCAACATTGGGATTGGGACACTCGTCATAGGAACGCCAGGTATAGTACCAAGACAGCTTCAGTTTATCCAAGTGGTGGCACTGATCCGTCCCGCCGTCGTCGTAGCCGGCCCACCAGAAGGCCAGTCCTTTATACGGTTCGTCCCCATCTGAATCGCTGTCCGTATCAGAATCGCCGTCTGCATCTCCGTCGGCGTCAGTGTCCGAATCCGTGTCACTGTCTGCGTCGTTGTCAGCATCCCCATCAGTGTCAGTATCCCCATCAGCGTCAGTATCCCCGTCTGCATCGCTGTCCGCATCCCCGTCGACATCGGAATCCGTATCGGCGTCTCCATCAGCATCGCTATCCGTATCGTTATCAGCATCACCGTCCGAATCACCATCCCCGTCTGAATCCCCGTCCCCATCCCCATCGGAATCGCCCCCATTGTCCCCATCGGTGTCGCCGTCATCGTCTCCGCCACCATCTGCGTTGCTCGCGTCATCACCGCTTGTGGAAACAGAACAGGCCAAACCCATCAGAACGACCACAAGCATCGCAAAAAAGGCGCTGGAGGAACACCGCGCATGCGCTGCTGCAAAACTAGACTCCATTGATTTTACAAATGCAACCTTCATAATCGCAAAGGACTCCTGAATAAATGTGCGAGTTTCATCGCATCTTCACAACAAAATGCCGTTTTTTTTTGAAAAGTCAATAAAGCTATGTGGTTAGGGATCTAAATTCGCTGCCCCTAGAGTGGTTCAATCCAACCCGATCACCGTTTTCGGTCCGATTCGAATCCTCTACTGAGAGACAGAAAAGACAAAAAAAAACCCAGCCAGAACTTAATCTGACTGGGTTTTGTGAATTAGGCCCGGCGATGACCTACTCTCCCACAGGGCTTCCCCTGCAGTACCATCGGCGCTGGAGGACTTAACTTCCGAGTTCGGGATGGGATCGGGTGTGGCCCCTCCGCTATCGTCGCCGGATAGCTTTTAACCCCACTTTGCTGCTGCTCTGTAGGGGTATTGTCGAATGAATTTTCAAAAATCTTTCGTTCCTAAACCAAACCTTGGTCTCGATCTGTGATGCTCTTACGCTCCTTAGAAAAACGGTCAAGCCTCACGGGCGATTAGTACCAGTTAGCTCCA